>JBCBCD010000216.1:0-8992 GCA_038530915.1 Bacteroidota bacterium | reverse complement strand
GAGACAAAATCTTCTCGGTCAAAATGCAAAACTTATTTTTTTAGTTTTACTAAGTCGTTAAGTCTCATCATTTTCACCCTAAATGATGTTGTTATATTTAATCGATTCTATTTCAATAAATAAGTAAGTGGTTGAATCAATGAACTTAAACCTACAAGATAAATTCAATAAAGAACTACCTGCCGACCCGAATACTTCCAATTCGAGACGACAGGTATTCAAATCCTGTTTTTCATACGTCTTGCCTAGGGTTCCGTCTGCTCCAAAGCTTCTTCATTTTGCTGAAGAAATGGCACATGCAATTGGTCTGAATTCAAAGGACATTGCATCTGATGAATTTCTGAATGTTTTTTCCGGCAGCAAGGTTTTAAAAGGTGCTCAGCCCTATTCTATGTGTTATGGTGGGCATCAATTTGGTCATTGGGCTGGTCAATTGGGGGATGGCAGAGCCATTAATCTGGCAGAAGTAGAGCACAATGGTAAGAACTGGGCGCTTCAATTAAAAGGTGCTGGCGAAACTCCATACTCTCGAAATGCAGATGGATTGGCCGTTTTAAGATCATCTATACGAGAGCACCTTTGCAGCGAAGCTATGTTTCACTTAGGTGTCCCAACCACTCGATCTTTATCTTTAATGCTTTCCGGTGATGCTGTATTGCGTGACATGCTGTATGATGGCAATCCGGCTTATGAAAAAGGAGCCATCGTCTGTAGAGTAGCTCCTTCTTTTATACGTTTTGGCAATTTTCAAATTTTCACCAGTCGTGGAGATATAGCTACTTTAAAGCAATTGGCAGACTTTACTATAAATCATTTTTTCACAACCATAAAGAGTACAGGAAAAGAAGCTTATATCGACTTCTTCAAGCAAGTGGCTGAAAAGACGATGGAGATGATCGTTCACTGGCAAAGAGTCGGATTTGTACATGGTGTAATGAATACCGACAACATGTCTATTCTCGGTCTTACCATTGATTACGGACCGTATGGCTGGTTGGAAGGCTATGATCCAGATTGGACACCCAATACGACCGACCTTCAAACTCGAAGGTATCGTTTTGGCCAGCAAGCCAGAGTTGCTATTTGGAATTTGGTTCAATTGGCCAATGCCCTTTATCCATTAGTTGAAGCCACAGAACCTTTTGAAGGAATATTGAAGGAATTGTACGATGGATATCAAGTGAAATATTCTAAGATGATGAATGAAAAATTGGGCTTAGAATCAAATACCGCCCCTGAGCTGATTTCTGATTGTATTAAAAACCTACAATTGGTTGAGACAGATATGACGATCTTCTTTAGAGCGTTGGCTAATTTCTCAAAAGATAGTACAATTGATCAAAGTGAAGATTTCTTAAAATGCATCAACAAAGCTTTTTATGAGCCCAATGTGATTAATGATTTTGTGCTAAATAAATGGAGATCTTGGTTTGTTGCCTATCAAAATCAATTACAAAAAGAGTCCAGAACAGATGAATCGAGAACAGAAGCCATGAACAAGGTCAACCCCAAATATGTGTTGCGCAATTATATGGCACAATTGGCCATCGATGCAGCCGATAAAGGGGATTATTCAATAATCGGAGAACTATATGAATTATTAAAACGCCCTTATAATGAGCAGCCAGAGAAAGAAAAATGGTTTGCCAAACGTCCTGAATGGGCCAGACATAAAGTGGGCTGTTCGATGCTTTCTTGTAGTTCTTAGGCGTAATGTCTTTTTATTTTTGAAAAACTATATTAAATGAGACATCAAGTTGCATATAGTAATTTCTTTTTTGTCTAGTATTATGTTCAAGAGATAAAATCTAGCGAGACCAGAAACAAAAGACCATAGACAAAATTCACCTTATGTTATTGAAGTAATTACACTTAGATTTATTCCGATATTTAATAAAAAAGAAAATACCCATGTCCAATAAAAATGAACTGGCAGAACTATTATTAAAAGCCAATCACGCCCATCATGAAGCGTTCAAAGATGTTGATGGTGCCGACCCGGAATGGCCGCTTTGGTATGCTGAGTATTTGAAGGAATCTTTACCCGCTTTATTGGGTGTAGAAATGACCAAAAGTCGCATTGTCTTTGAATTGATCCATCTCAATGACAATACTCAAGGTGGCAAAGAGCATTGGACTCAGGTATATGCTGAAGAGCTACTTAAAAAATATAAACAAGAGCATTGAAAAGAAGATGAGTCAAGATCCAGCTTTAGGGTACATCAATGAATATTTAAATGTAAGCCGAAATAAAGCTTTTTGCCACAAAAGGTATATGTACTGTTGTGCCGCATTCAACAGTACATATACACTTTCTTTTACATACAAATAGAGTCATAGAAAACCTATTAACTCAAAAAAAGTCTTATCCGAATAATCTGAGAGAATTATAGAAGTATTCGTATGACCATAAACTGTTAACTTTTCAATCAGAACTTCCAATTCATCATTACTTTTTACAGCTGCTCTTAAGAAGACACAATGTTCACCTGTCACAGAAATACAATCATATATTTCTGGGAAATCTTTAAGTCTTGACCTGAAAACCTTAAATCCATGAGCTGTTATTTTTAGCGCAATATTCGCTTGGATCAGATAATCGAACTTCGATAAGTTCAATTTAGGTATATAACCCTCGATATAACCTTTCTCTTCCATTTTTTGGATGCGCTCTGCAACAGAGGGTGCAGATAATCCAACTTGCCGCCCAATCTCTACAAATGAAGTTCTAGCATTATCATTTAGAACTTTAACGATCTGTTTATTTAAATCATCTAGCATAAAAATCTTTTAAATCCAAGGGTAATTTATAATTATTCCTTTGAAAACAAGAGTAATTCAATATTCAAATGAAGTAGATTTACACAAACCAAATTTCAAAAAATGTATCAATTAGCTGAAATCAATGTTGCTAGAATGATTGGAATCAACATTGATGATCCAATCATGAAAGAATTTGTAGACAATCTAGAGCAAGTCAACCGTTTAGCAGAAAGCAGTCCGGGATTTGTATGGCGATTAAAAGACGAATCCAATAATGCCACTCAATTCAATCCATTCGATAATGAACAAGTGATTGTAAACATTTCAGTTTGGGAAAGTATTTCGGCACTTGAAAACTTCACCTACAAGACCTTTCATACTGACTTTCTGAAAAGAAAAAAAGAATGGTTTTCTAAATATGGAATGGCTCATTTTGCGATGTGGTGGATTGAGAAAGATATTTTCCCAACACTTGAAGAAGCTATAGAGAGATTAAGGCATTTACAAGAAAATGGTCCAACTGATTTAGCATTTAATTTTAAAGTAAAGTTTTTAAAACCCAGATCTTAATTTAAGCGTATAATCATTAAGGTCTAATTGTGATGACATCATTAATTCAAAAAAGGATAATATGAGGATAATTCCTTTGTTGTTGTTTTTGGCATTCTTACCCAGTTCAACTTTTGGACAGTCCAATGAAGAAAAATCAAGCTTAAGAATTAAAGTAGATTCAATCATTCGTTTCCAAATCGGATATATATCTGATTCCACCACAAATAAGCTTCCACTCTATAAATGGGACTCAAGCAAATACAAAGGGCTACATCCCTCTTTTGCGAGCTTACCTCCAAATCCAATGACTAGAATCATTTTAGATCAACAACTAATAGAAATCCAAGAGTTAAACAGCTACAGCTTATCAGACATTGAGATTCTAAAAGTTTATGGGAAACAGGATAGAATGGCATTCGCTATTTATGGATCCAGTGCAAAAAATGGAGTAATTATTTTAAAAAGAAAGAGGTGATATGGGAGTACTAAATTGTCCCAAACATGGGAGACAATTCTTTTGGGAAGTATGTGAACACATTTGGGAAGATTTCGAAAATGGTATTTTCCCGAAGTACAAATAAATACCACACTCAAATGTGCTGTCTGTATAAAAGAAATACAATTGATCTATGAAAGTCAAAATAGATTAAAAGACTAAATAAGCATATGCACTTTTCCATCTTCTTCTCCTGTATTGAAAAGCCATCCAAAAGATGATGTAACCAATCCCGATTTACAAAATATTCGTATTTTCCATGCATTGTATCAAAAAACTTTGTTCATGGGTTCTTACTTTCGCATTCTATTCATCTTACCACTCCTTTTCTGCATTACTTTACAAGCTCAAAACGACTACTATTTCTCCGAAGGAAGTAGTTTTGATCCCAACATACCTACACCAGAAGAATACCTTGGTTATTCAATTGGTAATCATCATACACGCGTAGATCGAATGGTCGCGTACATGCAACGACTGGCAGCTATTTCCGATAAAGCCAATTTTGAAATTATTGGATACAGCAGTGAATTAAGGCCTCAAATTGTATTGACCATTACAGCTCCTGATAATTATTCTAAGCTGGAAACCATCCGTCAAGAACACCTTAAAATAGTACAACCCAACCAAAAGGTTGACAATATACAAGATCAACCCGTAGTTGTTCTTTTAGGTTATAATGTACATGGTAATGAGCCTTCTTGTACGGAAGCTGCCATGCTCACTGCTTATTACCTGGTAGCATCCACCTCCCCAGAGACTGCCGATTTCCTGGATAAGTCTGTCGTTTTTGTAGACCCCGCTTTTAACCCGGATGGACGTGATCGACACTCACACTGGGCGAATATGCATAAGGCTCAGCAATTGGTTTCGGATCCTTATGATAGAGAGCACAATGAAGTTTGGCCAGGTGGACGTACCAATCATTATTGGTTTGACCTTAACAGAGATTGGCTGCCACTCGCACAGGTTGAGAGTCGCAATCGTATGAAGTTTTACCGCAAATGGTTGCCCAATGTTGTCACGGATTATCACGAGATGGGAACCAGTAGCACCTACTTTTTTGAGCCTACCGAACCTTTCGGATCGGAGAACCCCATTGTACCAAGAAGCAATTATGATGGCTTGAATAATCTTTTTGCAAAATACTATGTCGATGCCTTAGATGAAATTGGCTCCCTTTATTTCACGAAAGAAGCATTTGATAATTCTTATCCGGGCTATGGTTCTACCTATCCGGATATTCATGGTGGCTTGGGGATGGTATTTGAGCAAGCCAGTTCGAGGGGTCACCTTCAGCAATCGACTACAGAAGAAGTTACCTTTGCTTTTACCATTAGAAATCACTTGCGTACTAGTATTGCAACGGTTAGAGCTTCTGTAGAAAATCGTGTGACATTACTCCAACACCAACGTACTTTCTTTGAAGATGCACAACAAAAAGGAAAAGCGGCAAGCACAAAATCTTATGTTTTTGGGGATAAATATGACTGGAACCGTACCAGAGCTTTTGCAAAACTGTTACTGGATCATGGCATTGAAACTCACCAATTGCAAGACGATATGAGTGCAGATGGGAAGGAATACAAAAGAGGGAAAGCCTTTGTAGTACATGCTGATCAAGCTCAGTATTTGATGGTTAAAACCATGTTTGATCCGGTTACTGAATTTTATGACAGTGTATTTTATGATGCTTCCAGTTGGGCAGCGGTCTACACTTTTGGCATGCCTCATATGCGCTCCAGTAAAAGAGTGGCGAGTGGTAATCTGCTAAGCATGGATGATTTGGCTAATGAAGAAAAAAGTATTCCAATGGCTAAATATGCTTATTTGATAGAATGGAGCGACTACTTAGCCCCAAAAGCCTTGTATCACGTACTTAAGTCTGATGTCAATGTAATGGCTTCTTTCCGTCCCTTTGGTGCAACAGTAAACGGCCAAGCTATGCAGTTTGGTTATGGATCTTTGATGGTACCAGTAGCAGATCAATCTTTAAGTCCTGAGGATTTGAATAAAATAATCAATGAAGCGGCCAATTCGGCCAATATCGATATCCATACAGTAGAAACCGGATACAGCTTAAATGGTCCGGATTTGGGAAGTCGTTTATTTTCAACTATCAGAATGCCCAAAGTAGCGATGTTGGTTGGTGAGGGCAGCTCAAGTTATGAAGCAGGGGAAATCTGGCATTTGTTGGATACACGATATGATATGCCCATCACTAAAGTAGATATAGTAGATTTTGGACGATTACCACTTGAACGTTACACTACCTTTGTCATGGCTTCTTCAGGAAATGCACTAAGTGCCAATCAAATCAAAAAGGTAAAAGCCTGGGTAAGTGCTGGTGGTACACTTATTCTACAGAGATCTGCTGTAAGTTGGGCCATACGCAATAAGCTAATAGAAGAAAAACCAGTAGAAAACCCCAATATTAAAAAAGGGAAAGACAAGGAAGAAACGCTCAAAGAGCGCTATGATTTTGAAACCAATCGTGAGCGAAATGGTGCCAAAAGAGTTGGTGGTGTAGTCTTTGCTGCAGATCTGGATATTACCCACCCACTTGGCTTCGGCTATCGCGACCGCAATATCTACGTTTACCGCAACCACAACATCATGTTGCAACCCAGTAAAAGTCCCATCCGAACAGTGGTGCAATACAAAAATGAATCACAATTAGACGGTTATGTACATCCTGAAACCTTGGAAATGATCAAAGGTTCTGCTTCTACGCTTGTGAGTCCAATCGGAAGAGGCAAAGCCATTTGCTACATCGACAATCCCAATTTCAGAGGCTTCTGGTATGGTACAAACCGATTGTTTATGAATGGTTTGTTTTTTGGTGGCTTGTTTTAGACGATTATTAAACAGACCTAATCGTACTGCTAGTACGATTAGGTCTATTTAATAACAATAAAAGTGTAACCTCTTTTTTTTTTTGTGGTCTTCAAAAGAAAAAAGAATGAAAAAGCCAATTACACTATTCCTTTTATTATCGATTCATCTTATTGGTCACAGCCAGGGCATGACCATCATTGATCAAGATTTTAGCAAAGCAAAAGCAATAGCCGATCAAGAAAATAAGCTCTTATTCATAGACTTTTATACCACCTGGTGTGGTCCTTGTAAAAAGCTTGACAAACTGGTCTTTCAAAATGATTCTGTGAGTACTATTTTAGGTCGGGATTTTATTCTATTGCGCTATGATGCCGAAAAAGACAAGGAATTTCACTTATCTAAAAAACACCACATCAGCAGCTATCCGACAGCTATTGTGTTAAATCGAGAAGGCTATGTAGTAAAAAGGAAATATGGATTTTCTAGCGAAAATACTAAAGAACTCTTAAGTAAAGTTTTTGACTTCACCAGCCGGTCGCTTGAATTAAATCAACAAAACTTCTATATAAAAGGCTATTCTAATTCTATACAAGAAGAAAGGTACCCCAAGTTTTACATCGATTTTGTTAACAGAGACGATATAAAAGTCACAACTCGTAAAGAGTTCAAAGAATACTGGGAGAATACCAATGATTTATTCGATGAGGCCTATTTTTCTACCTTGGTTTACTTTGCCGATGACGCTCCTGTTCATCTTGCCAACCAGTTCTTAGACAACAAAGAAAAATACATTGAATTGTATGGTGAGACGGACGTAGATGTAGCCCTTTTCAAATTTAGCTTTGGTCAGTTTGATCATGCAGTAGATACAAAAAGCAAGCTTGACTTAGAAAAAGCCAAAGCATTTTCCATTAAGGCCATTGGAGAAGAATCAACAGAAAATTTGCTTTCCTTTTATAAAGGAAAATTTGAAGAGGCGAATAATAACAAGTAGTTGTTAAGATATAGAGTGTTTTGAACGCATTTACGTTAATTCATTCAACTAGTTGAATGAATTAACGTAAATGCGTTCAAAATAGACTCATAAACTACATTCCTTTCACAGTTGAAAACAAAAACTTTCCGAATAATCATATCACATATGTCCTGGCAGAAAATAAGTTACATGCTATCAATAAGTGAAAAGCCCACCTTAAGTGGTTGGACAAAAATAAGTATTGTTTTTGTCCAACCACTTAATTGATGAAAAACATCAATTATTTTTCGTATCTTAATAATATGAAGATATTACACAAAAAGAGTAAAAATCTACATGAGGCTGTTATTGAATTGGTGCAAAATGAAGATTGGGATATTATTGAACAATCAGGCCAATTTGATTTTAATTGGAGAAAAGAAAAGAAATATATAGTCCACAAGATTCGATTGGAAATAGAAGATGAAATATTAGGTTTAATAGCATTAGAGGATATTCTTAAAGAATATAGAATTCATATAAAATTGATAGAAAACAGCAATAAAAATAAAGGATCTAAAAAGAAATATGATTTTATAGCAGGATGTCTAATTGCCAGATCATGTGAGATCGCTTTTGAAAAAGAATATGATGGTTTTGTTTCATTAGCACCCAAAACAGAGCTCATAGGTCATTACATAAAAAAATATGGTTTTCAGAATATGGGCCAACTATTATTTACTGAATTAAATAATTCTGAAAAACTCATTAAAAAATATTTGAATGATGGGAAATAACCAAGATGTATATAAAAAACTTAGAGAACAATATACTGACGAAGAATTAGCTGAGTCTATAATGGTTCCCAGAGAATTATCCAAAGAAGAAGAAAGAAAAGCTAGAGAAGAATTTCTTGCATGGCGCATAAAGAGACGTCAAGAAATGACTAAACAAGAAAAAATATTATCTGGCTTATTGAGTATCAAGTACCAAATCAAAGCCTACCTAAATAGCAATGAACATGATCAAGAAAAAAACTTACAGAATTTTCTGAATCAATACTTAGAGGTAATCAATAAAAATCAAAAAGCATTGGCAGAAGATATAGATATTCATCCTTCAAGATTGAGTAGAATAATGACGGGGAAAGAAAAGCTTGGAAAATCCATAGCCTATAGATTAGAAACACATTCAGGAGAATTAATTCCTGCCATTTATTGGTGGAGATTAATGCAAAAGGAAGTTGAGCAAGAAATTTTAAATGATACTGAAGAAAGGGAGGTTGAACGAAAACATGTGAAAGAAATAGTTTATAGGTCATAGTTGAGTAGTATACTTGAAAAGTTGTTACAATAAATAGAAAACAATGAAGATAAAGCTAGAAATAT
>JBCBCD010000215.1:3237-9008 GCA_038530915.1 Bacteroidota bacterium | reverse complement strand
CCCCAATAAGCCATTGCACAATCAGCATCCAATTCTTGTGCTTCCAGGAAAAATGCTCTGGAATCGGCATATTCAAAACTGTGCAATAACAACAAACCTTTCTCAAAGGCTTCTTGTGCAGCTGCATCATCAGAAGTTTTGAAATAGATAGTACCCAGTTCGTCGGATACACTTTCTTCTTCAATGGTGGTTTCTTTTTCATCGGAGGGTGCTTGTTCTGGAGCACATTGCCAGAACAAAAGGCTGATCAAGCAGAGATAAAAAGGCAAAAGATTTCGCATTTCTTCTTCAATTTTGGTGAATTATATAGGCTCTTTAGTACTTAAATATAAGTAAGAAATGCGAAATCCCGTGAACATATGCACTCATGTTATTATGATATTATGTTGTTATGCTGTCATGTGAATATTGACAATAATAAGATGACAGCATAATAACATAACAACATGACTCTATCTTCTTCTATAAAGGTTGGATTTCTCTACCATTGGTTTTTTCTTCTTTTTCTTCTTCTTTTTCTTTTTGTTGTCTTCTTCAGTGTTTTCACCTGAACGTGGTGCCATTTCAACTTCTTTTTTCTGATAAGGAACCATTTCTTCAGGCTTAGGATCTAAAGAGGCGGGATTAGAGCTTACTACATTACCAAAAGGATCTTCCAGTTTGTTTTCAGGTTGGGCTACTTTTACAGGGTTTCCAAAATCAACATCACTGGTATTGGGAACCAGTTGTCCAAAAGTAGCAACAGGAGCTTTTCCTGGTTCATTGAATTTTGGTGGTTTAGAAACTTCTTTGCCTCTGATTTTAATTCTTTCCCCCTGTCGTGGCTCTTGACCTTGAATCATAATATTGCGTCTATACAATTCTTTTAAGTCAATCGCATATAGGTTAGAAATGTCCAGCATACTTTCGCCTTCTCCTACTTGATGCCAGCTCGCCTTACCTCTGTAACTTTTTCTCTTAGGTTGGATGAAAACAACTACTCCCGGTGCTACATTTTGGGTAGGTCCGGTAAGATGCTCATTGTATCTAAGCAATTCTCCGGTGGTATAATGAATGCGTTTTGCAATTTCTTCTACTGTTTCGGTTTGAATAGAAACAACGTACTTAACATCATTTTTTATCAGAATATTGGATGTTAAATTTTCACTACTACCAGATGAAGTATTGCTAACCAATTTAGCTTCATTCTCATTGTCAAATAAAGCTTCTTCAAGGTTAACGGAAGCGTCTGCACTGAAAGGATTGGTTTCTTTCTTTTCTTCTTTTTCTTCTTCTTTGGGCACAGGAACTCCGGCTATTAATTCTGTTTCTTCAGGAATATTGAAATCAGAATAAGACATCCGGTCGTAATCATTCAAGTCGTATCTTTCTATGAGAGAGATAAGGATCTTAGAATAGCTTTTATTGGTTGCGTAACCTGCTTGTTGCAATCCTTTGGCCCAACCCTTGTAGTCTGTTTTTCTTAGTTTAAAGAGTCTGCTATACCTATCTTTCTTAAGAAATTGTGAATGATCTTTGAAAGATTCTGCAACATTAGGGTAAGTTCTGAAGTAAGAAGGAAGGATTTTTCCATTTTCGTCGTATTCATCATCTTCCATTTGGTAAAATCCACCATACCAGTTGCCGGATACCTTAATACCAAAATGGTTGTTGGCATGTACTGCCAGTTCACTTCTTCCTGCGTCAGACTCAAGAATACCTTGTGCAATGGTAATACTGGCAGGCACTCCGGAACGCTCCATTTCTTTTACTGCTAAGGCCTTGTATTTTTCAATATAGGCTTCATGTACTTCTTTTTGAGCATTGATTGTATGTACAAAAATCAATGCGATTGCAAATGTCCAAACGGTTTTGATTGTCATGATACTCTAAATTTTGGGGGTAATGTTTTAGTGTATCTCAAAACGCAAGTAGGTTTGAAATTGATACACCAGTAATCGGCTTTAGAAAATATTTAACTGACTTGTTGCTTAGTGCATGTTTGGATTTCTAACTTTTGAGAATCAATATCTTGTGAATCTGACTTCATGTTTTTTGGTTGCTTAGTATACCAAGCACTCTTAAAAACATGTAGCCAAAGCCATAATTAGTTGATTATCAATAAGTGATAATTTACAAGCATGCTCTTGTGATTATGAACAGGAATGAGTTTTCAGGATAGCATTTGTAGGTTTTCTAAAAGTATATATTAATTATCTAAATGACAATAAATTACTTGTTAAAATTATGAGATGTTTGGGCGAGATGGATGACCGAAGTGCGTATTAATTTTTTTAAAAAAAGAATGGGCTGGATATTGCGGAGTATTAAAAATAGAACTATATTTGTCGCGCAATTGGAGATAGGTAATTACAAAACATCTAATTTCAATGCTTTCTATAAGGTGCGGTAGCTCAGTTGGTAGAGCAATGGACTGAAAATCCATGTGTCGGCGGTTCGATTCCGCCCCACACCACAAAATGTTAGCGGCTTTAAGATTCAATCTTAAAGCCGCTTTTTAGTTTTTGTGCTATCTCATCTGTTTGTGGTAATAATACTCATAGGATCTACTGTACGAGTGACCGTTTAAATGTGGAGGACTATTCCTTCGAGAATAAAACTCCCTGTCATCGTTTTGTAGACTTGTTTTCAGTTTGGTTTTTGGAGTTACCAATTGGTCCAAGTAACTGGCCAATGCATTTTGATCTGCTTCGTTCAGTTGTTTAACTATTTCTTTGATTTTTTGGAGTGTCATGGTTTGTTTGTTTGGGTTATTCATCTCTTTAGACGTAAGCTTTTTGGAGGGGTAACACTTTTTCTAAAAAAAATAATTTCTTTTTTAATAAGATTAAAACCCTAAAGCTCTAAACAATTGAAAAAATATTTTTTCAATGCACTTACTTTTTCATAATTGAAGACACCTCAAAATGTATAAATAGGAGATGTTTAGAAAGTAGTACTTTTTGAGGTGGGCACTTAGGCTCACTTCTCCTGTTTGTTCCTATCCAATTTCATAATGCTTCAATTCGAAACTTGCAGCAGCTAAATGGTGTTAATAGTTTAAAAATAAATAAAGGCTCAAATTTGCAAGTACCTTATTTATTTGAATATATTTGCACTAAACTTTAAATCATTACTTGTGAAGGTTTTTATCCAAACTAGTCATCATACGCATCATCATATGTTTTATTCTATTGTAGGATAAATGGTGGGCTAGTAAGGTCATTTGCAAGTAAAAAAGAGGTTTACCATTTGTCGGTAAACCTCTTTTTTTGTTCAACAACAAAACAACTAACTAACTACTAATTATGCAGACTCGACTAAAAATCGCTGTACAGAAATCCGGGCGTCTTTTTGAAGGCTCTCTTAAGCTTTTAAAACAATGTGGTATCAGAATTGATACCGGTAAAGACCAACTTAGAGTACAAGCTTCTAACTTCCCTCTGGATGTTTTCTTCTTGCGCAACTCTGATATCCCTCAGTATGTGCATGATAAAGTTGCAGATATTGCCATTATTGGTGAGAATACTGTTATTGAAAAAGAAAAACCGCTTGAAAAAATCCTTCCTTTAGGTTTTTCTAAATGTCGTTTATCTATTGCAGTACCCAAAAACACTGATTATACCGATAAATCCTATTTACAAGGTAAAAAAATTGCTACTTCGTATCCTAATACACTTAAGGCATTTCTCAATGAAAACAATATAGAGGCAGAGATTCATAAGATTTCAGGTTCGGTAGAAATTGCTCCAAATATTGGCTTGGCAGAAGCCATTTGTGACTTAGTAAGTACCGGAAGTACTTTACTTAAAAATGGATTAGAAGAAAAAGAGATTATTTTGAAATCACAGGCTTGGCTTTTTGCAAATCCCAGCCTGGATAGTGAACAACAAGCAATATTCGATCGTTTGGTTTTCCGTCTTAAATCTGTTTTGGCTTCTTCCAACAACAAATACTTGTTAATGAATGCCCCTAATGATAGTATCGATGACATCATCAAAGTATTACCAGGTATGAAAAGTCCAACTGTAATGCCATTAGCTGTTGAAGGATGGAGCTCTGTACATACAGTAATTCAAGAAGATAGTTTTTGGGACATTATTGATCAATTAAGAGGAGCCGGAGCCCAAGGAATTCTTATTGTACCTATCGAAAAGATGATCCTTTAAGCTCAATAATAAAGCAACATATGCAAAAATTTATTCAACCTCCCAAAGAGGAGTGGGAAAGTATCTTAGAACGTCCAGCTTTGGACCTTTCCCAATTAGAAGCGACTGTGAGTAACATTTTAGCAGACATCAAAATGAATGGTGATGCAGCTATAAAAAAGTATACAGCACAGTTTGACAAAGCGGAATTATCCAGTTTAATGGTTAGTGAAGAAGAGTTTGCTGAAGCTGAACAGCTCATAAATGATGAGTTGAAAGCAGCTATCAAATTGGCATATAAAAACATCCGTCTTTTTCATAGTCAACAAGAGTTGCAAACTCAGAAGGTAGAGACTATGCCGGGAGTGAACTGTTGGCGAAAAAGTGTTGCCATTGAAAAGGTAGGACTTTACATTCCCGGAGGTACAGCCCCTCTATTTTCAACGGTTTTGATGCTGGCTGTACCTGCAAAAATAGCTGGCTGCAAAGAGATTGTCCTTTGTACACCTCCAAATAGGGAGGGTAAAATTCATCCGGCAATTTTATTTACTGCCAATTTGGTAGGAGTAAATAAGGTTTTTAAAGCTGGAGGAGTACAGGCTATTGGAGGCATGAACTACGGGACAGAAAGTATCCCTAAAGTCTACAAGGTTTTTGGTCCGGGTAACCAATATGTGACAGCTGCTAAGCAAATGGTTAGTAGGCTGGGCACTGCTATTGATATGCCCGCAGGTCCTTCAGAAGTATTGGTTTATGCTGATGAAAGTGCACATGCCGGATTTGTAGCAGCAGATTTATTATCACAAGCAGAACACGGAGTCGACAGCCAGGTTGTATTGGTAGCTAATCAGGAAAGGATAGTGGATGAAGTCCTTCAGGAAATCAATAACCAGTTGGAAGCCTTGCCTCGAAAGGAGATTGCACAAAAAGCACTGGCCAATAGTGTTGCAATTGTATTACCGGAAGATGCTCAGTCGATTGACTTGATCAATGAATATGCTCCTGAACACTTGATTTTGTCTTCAGATAATGCAGATGAAATAAGTGATCAAATCACTAATGCAGGCTCCGTTTTCTTAGGTCATTATACTCCCGAATCTGTGGGAGATTATGCTTCAGGTACCAATCACACCTTGCCTACCAATGGGTATGCACGTATGTATAGTGGTGTATCTTTAGATTCTTTTGTAAAAAAAATAACCTATCAGAGGTTGACAAAAGAAGGAATCAAAAACCTGGGACCTGCAGTAGAACTGATGGCCAGCGCAGAAGAACTAGATGCTCACAAGCAGGCTGTAAGTATCCGATTGGCTAGCCTAAAATCTAATGGGTAATATGGAATATTTAAATCTGGTAAGAGAGAATATCAAAACATTGAAACCCTACTCTTCTGCTCGCTCAGAATTCAAGGGAAGTGCAGAAGTCTTTTTGGATGCCAATGAAAGTCCATTCGAAACAGGTATGAATCGCTATCCCGATCCGCTACAATTGAAGGTAAAAGAACAAGTGGCAAGATTGAAAAGTGTAGATCCAGCTCGAATTTTTTTGGGGAATGGGAGTGATGAAGCCATCGATTTATTGTTTCGAATCTTTTGTGAACCTGGAAAGGATAAGGTGATAACATTACCACCTACTTATGGAATG
>JBCBCD010000215.1:0-3227 GCA_038530915.1 Bacteroidota bacterium | reverse complement strand
GTATCGTTGAAGTACCACTTACTAATAACTTCCAACCTAATGTGGAAGCAGTATTAGAAGCTGTCAACCCAAGTACCAAGATGCTATTCATCTGTAGTCCCAACAATCCTACGGGGAACTCCATGCATACTGAAAAAGTGAAACAATTGATCACAGGATTTCCAGGCATTGTAGTTGTAGATGAAGCCTATATTGACTTTGCAGCACAAGGAAGCTTAACGCCTTG
Source organism: Bacteroidota bacterium (assembly GCA_038530915.1). Taxonomy (GTDB): domain Bacteria; phylum Bacteroidota; class Bacteroidia; order Chitinophagales; family Saprospiraceae; genus JANQPA01. Next base: position 3,001 of record JBCBCD010000215.1, on the reverse strand, counting down.
GATAGATAATTATTCTAACCTGGTCATTTTACAAACATTTTCGAAAGCCTGGGGGTTAGCCGGCATCAGACTGGGAATGGCATTCGCACAAGAATGGATCGTTGAACTTTTCAATAAGGTTAAGCCACCTTACAACATCAATAAGCTAACTCAGGAAGCAGTATTGGAAAAACTCATCCAGGGGAATGCTATCCAAGAGGAAATTACTACGGTATTAGGACAAAGGGCATTACTACAACAGTATTTGTCTAGCCTGGAATACATAGAAAAAATATATCCTTCGGACACCAACTTCATCTTATTGAAAGTAAAAGAACCTACAAGGCTCTACGATTTCTTGGTAGATAAAGGCATTATCGTCCGAGATCGTTCTAAAGTTTTGTTGTGTGAGGGTTGTTTGAGGATATCCGTCGGCACACCACAAGAGAATGAAAGACTGTTTAATGCTATGCTTGAATTTTAAAACCTGCGATAGTTCTGCTGCCAGCCTTAGGCCGACAGCAGAACTATTGGAAACTCAATTAAATGAAAAAAGTCTTATTTCTGGATAGAGATGGTACATTGATCCTGGAACCTGATGATTATCAGGTAGATGACCTCTCGAAAGTGCATTATTATCCAAAAGTTTTTCGCTATCTGTCAAAGATTGTCGAAGAGTTGGATTATGAAATTGTTATGATTACCAATCAGGATGGTTTGGGAACAGATAGTTATCCTGAAGATACTTTCTGGCCGGCTCACAATCAGATTATCAAAACTTTTGAAGGCGAAGGGATTATTTTTGAAGAAGTCTTTATCGATCGGACTTTTGCTCATGAAAATGCACCTACCAGAAAGCCAAGAACGGGCTTATTAACCAAATATTCCGAGGGAGATTATGACTTAACTCAATCAATCGTTATTGGTGATCGCCTAACAGATATGGAATTGGCTAAAAATCTTGGTGGGAAAGGCATCTGGTTGAATAATGAACCGGAACTTGGAGCGACAGAAACGGAAGGAGGTAATGAGGTCTTATTCAAAGAAGTAATTGCATTGACAACAACGGATTGGGAAGCCATTTATCATTTTCTTTCAAAGCAAGGTACTAGGACGCATAGTCTGACACGCACTACTAAAGAGACTTCCATTCAGGTAACGATTAATTTGGATGGAAGTGGCCAATACAACAATCAAACCGGAATTGGCTTTTTTGACCACATGCTTGACCAATTGTCAAAGCATTCAGAAAGTGATTTAACTACTATGGTGGAAGGTGATTTACACATAGATGAGCACCATACGATAGAAGATACAGCTTTGGCATTAGGGACTGCGATGAAAGAGGCATTGGGTGATAAAAAAGGCATTGAGCGATATGGTTTTTCCATTCTACCTATGGATGAAGCTCTGGCTCAGGTAGCTATTGATTTTAGTGGAAGGCCTTGTTTGGTATGGGATGTAGATTTTACCAGAGAAAAGGTAGGTGGTTTCCCTACAGAGATGGTAAAACACTTCTTCAAATCTCTGAGTGATACTGCTTTGTGCAATATCAATATAAAAGCATACGGAGAAAATGATCATCACATTATTGAGATCATATTCAAAGCTTTTGCAAAGGCGATGAGACAAGCAAAGAAAATAGTTAGTAATGATTTACCCTCAACCAAGGGAGTTCTCTAAGTGTAGGTTATAGAGTGTAGTGTGTAGGGGTAGCACTATCGCTCTATGATTTATAAGGACTTGTTTTAATCAAAAAAGAAGTATTGTCTAAACCAATGTGAGCAGTGAAAAGTGTGATCCCTACACACTACACTCTCCACACTACACAAAAAAATAATGGTCGCAATAATAGATTACAACGCTGGAAACGTACGCTCGGTCCTTTTTGCAATGGAACGTCTTGGGGTAGAGGCAATATTGACAGATGATCATGAGAAAATTCGTTCAGCCGATAAGGTGATTTTTCCAGGAGTAGGAGAAGCTAGTACGACTATGGCTTTTTTGAGAGAAAAAGGATTGGATCAGGTCATTAAAGGCTTGACTCAACCGGTATTGGGGATTTGCTTGGGAATGCAACTATTGTGTGAACATAGTGAAGAAAACGACACTCAATGCCTGGGTATTATTCCACAGGAGGTTGTAAAGTTTAGACCCAATAACAATGAGAAAGTTCCTCATATGGGCTGGAATGCCATTACAGGATTGGATAATACAATGTTTGATCCAAAATTAGAAAATCAGTTCGTCTACTTTGTACATAGTTACTACGTAGAATTAGGACCTCATACAACTGCCAGTACTCATTACAGTCAGGATTTCAGTGCAGCTGTGAAAAAGGACAACTTCTATGCTACTCAATTTCACCCGGAGAAATCGGGAACGGTAGGGGAAGAAATCTTAAAAGGATTTTTAATGACATCTGATTTAGTTGTTTAGGAATGCTTTCATGTTCTTATGCTGTTATCTAGCGTGACATTTTCTGTTCTGTACTTTTATAAGGATTACCTTATTATGCTGTCATGTAGGTATAAATGACTTCTTGCCTTGATATATTAGGAGTTCTATTTATGTAAATAATTTCTTATGCGTTTTTTTTAAATTTGTTTAATTCTTGCATGTTTTCATTTCAAATGAATAAAAAATAAAAATTTCTCTTCACAAGGGTAACCTTCAAAATATACATGCCGTATAAATGAACAACTGGAGGTTGTTTTTAACGCCTCTAGCCAAGTACAATAACGGTGGGGATATTGAGATAGGAAGCTGTACTTTGTACGCTTCCTATTTATTTGACTTATCTGATTCCTTCCTTAAAGCGATCAAATACGATAGTTTCTACTCCATAAATGATAGAATCACTGAAGTACTGCTTCTTTGAATGAGAGAATTTTTTTTATAGGATTGAAAAAAATATGTGGATGTAATGACAAAAATGCTTAATTTTGTAGCATAAGAGAGAATGATTCTACAATACCTATAATACATATTGAAAATCCTCCCCTAAGGATCAGTTAATCCG
>JBCBCD010000214.1:0-9023 GCA_038530915.1 Bacteroidota bacterium | reverse complement strand
GGGGTTGGGGCCCTATTCTTTGAATCTAAAAAAGACTGAAGTATTTGATGCACAATGTTTTAATAGTGAGACCAATTACAAGACAGTGTAGAAGCTATTGATGCCAAATCATTTCAGTCTGTGGATGCTAAGGTTTCTAGCCAAGCTGTGATGGGTATTGAGCAACTGAAGATTTCATTGGAAGGGATGAAAGAAAGGTGGGAGAAATTCTTTTAAAAGATCGAATAGTTTTTCTGATCACTTTGTCTAAATGATTCACCATGCTGAACCAATGATAAACCTAGCCGCTCCTTTTTGTTCTTCACTTTCCATTAAGATAACATAACATCCTGGAGTCAGAAAAGAAATATCAAAACTAAGAATCTCTTCCCCAATGCTTACAACCTCTTTTCGTCGCCTTAGGATCTTACCATTTTGATCATATAATTTCATTTGCATGATTCCATTTTGACTAGAATTAAACTTAATTGTCAGTCTATCTCCTTTTGTGGGATTAGGATAAGGTCTGAGCTCTAAGGAATGCTTATTGAGTAAATCTTCCGTTGAAGATAATAACTGCTTATTGATATACAATTTCGTAATAGTAGAACGGCTTGGCAGTCCTTTAAATCCAGTTACAAGTACATCTTGGTCGTTATCTCCATCTACATCTGTAAAGGCAATTGAGCTATACCCAACACTATCAATAGCAGTATCTTCCAATTCAGTGAAATCACTTGTGCCATTATTAGTGTATAACTTTGAGATTGGAGCATTCCCACTAAAACCTGTGATAAAGACGTCCTGATCTGCATCCCCATCGACATCTGCAAAAGCAATGGAGCCATTGCTAACGCCAACAAAGGGAGTTCCTACTATTTCAGTGAAGTTACCTTCTCCGTCGTTGGTGTATAGCTTGGAAGTTTGAGTAGCAATTGAAGGAAAAATGAGTATATCCTCTTCTCCTGTAATAAGAATATCCTGATCATTGTCGCCGTCCACATCTGCAAAGGCTATGGCGCTTCCTAAAACTCCAATGAAAGGAGTTCCCAGTTTTTCGGAAAAATTGCCTCCCCCATCATTAATATACAGTTTAGAAACTCGACCTGAATCACTCAAACCTGTAATGAGTAAATCCTGATCGTTATCCCCATCCACATCACTAAAACCGATGGAACCACTCTCAATACCATCAAAAGGAGTTCTTGTCTTTTCAGCGAAACACCCCATTCCATCATTAAGATAAAGCTTTGAGGTTCGGGACGAATCATTCCGCCCAGTAATGAATAAATCTTGATCACCATCACCATCCACATCAGAAAAAGCGATAGAACTGTAACTGACGCCATCAATGGTTGGAATGGCTTGTTCAGTAAAGTTACCGAACCCATCATTAGTGAATAATTTTGTAACTGGAACTATTGAATCATTGAGCCCTGTGATGATCAGATCTTGGTCATCATCCCCATCAATATCTGCAAAGGCAATTGAGCCATTCCTTACTCCTTGGAAGGAGGTTCCAGGCTTTTCGACAAATTTTCCCGAGCCATCATTAGTATACAATTTTGAGATTAAGATCAATTCCATTGAGCTTTTTTGACCTGTAATGAGTACATCTTGGTCACCATCCCCATCAATATCTGCAAAGGCAATAGCACTTCTTAAAACCCCATCAAAGGGAGGAGATTGAGCCACTTCCATAAATTTTTGAGCAGAAAGAAGCTGCGGTATAATTATAGATATAGAAAGTAATATTAATCTCATACTAATACTATTAGATCATAATTAGTTTGAACAATCCTGTTTTTCTAAGTCAAGTGGGATCTTAATTAATTATATTGGATTAAGTGGTTGGATAAAACTTAGCCAATATTTTATTCAATATCTAAAAAAACAATTGACTTATAAGTCAAAAGCTTACCTTTTATTTCCCCAAATAGAAAAGAGTGATGCAGGCAACTAAAGCTATTGCCCCATTTCCTGAGCTATAAACACTGTTACTCTATTCACCATAAAACTTCTCCTGATGAAGTTTAGCCCACTCTAGCATCTTAACTGCAATTTCCAGACGATCAGAAAATAAGTTTTGTTGTTCATAAGGATCATACTCCATATTGAATAGTGAAGTATCTATATGAGCTTGTACATATTTCCCTGGCATTCCATCTCTACCATCTGTGGAGAGAGAACGAAAGTAATGAGGCAAATGCAACTTCCATTTTCCATCGCCACTCATGACTCCCTGAAATTGCGCATTATTGGAAAAGGCATAGTACTGTTGTGGGTTGACTGCTTCCGGTTTATCGACGATAAGATCCCAGACATTTTTGCCATCAATCTCATTTTCCGGTAAAGGTACTCCTGTCAGATGGCAAAGTGAAGGAAGAAGATCTATCGAAAAGAAGGTTCGCTTTGATAATGTTCCTGCTTTGATTTCCGGAGGATATTTTACGATACAAGCAGATCGAATGCCCCCATCAAAAGTTGTTCCCTTTGCTTCTCTAAAAGGAGTTAGTCCTGCTCTATTGCCATAGGAGATCCATGGCCCGTTATCAGAAGTAAGAATAAAAATGGTGTTTTCTGCAATTCCATTATCTTTCAAAGCTTGGTTGATCTGACCAATTGACCAATCCAATTCAAGTAAGACATCCCAATACAAGCCCATGCCAGAAGTATCTTCAAATGCTTCACTAACAAATAATGGAACATGAGGCATGGAATGAGGAACATAAAGTAGAAAAGGATTATCCTTTTTACGTTGAATAAAATCTACTGCATTTTCTGTATACCATTTGGTGAGGTTTTTCTGTTCTTTTTTATCTACATCCGCAATTTTGATTTTACCATTCACCCAATATTCTATCAAAAACTGCCCCCAGTATTCAGGACTTTCGGGATGGTGTTTCCACATATCATTCGAAAACATTAAACCACAGCTTTCATCGAATCCTCTTACATGTGGTCGGGTATCGTCTTGATCTCCTAAGTGCCATTTACCAAAGACAGCAGTTGCATAAGCAGCTGACTTAAAAACCTCACCCATAGTGGCAAATTCAGGTGTTAGACCTCTTGCTTTGGGCGGATGGGCGCCAAATACTTTGGTCCTCCCGGGATAACATCCAGTCATTAAGGAAGCTCGAGAAGCCGAGCAAATCGCCTGAGGGACATAAAAATTTTGAAAAGAACAGCCTTCTGCTGCCAATTGTTTTACATTAGGCGTTTCAAGACCACCTTCCCGGAAAGGTTCAAAATCTGCCCAGCCAGAATCATCTAAAAAAATGAGCACTATGTTCGGCTGCTTCTCTTGAGTTTCTTGTATTCCTGTCTCTGAACAAGCTGTTAACAAGAAAACCACAATCAGGAAAACTGGCAAGAACTTTATGGTAAATAGATTCATAGCTATTTTAAACTAAATGAGATAAGACAGTCTGTTTAGTGATTTATTGGGTTCGATAAAATCCTTCCTGAAAAACAGGATTCCCATTTGGGTCAGTATCTGTACTGATGGTGTATTCAAAAGGCTTGCCCAGCAGCACTGCGTATTTCCCGCTGTTATGCATACCCACCTGAAATTGTCTAATACCAGGCTTATTCACATTTTGCGCTTGAGACTTACCATACACCAGAAAGTTGCCGGAATAATTGCTGGCTACTAATTTTAGTATATTACCGCCCAAAGTGTACGTACCTTTTTCGACAAAATCTGCTACATTTTGTGGTCCACTCCTATAAGAATAAATCAATTCATATTTGCCATTAGAAAAAAGCTTTAAAAGATGAGCATAACCAGAAGAGCCGTAGGTTAATTTTCCACTCCCTACCTCTTCATACACATTACCTGTCATCGCTGACATCACCTGTGTCCACTCACCATGCAGGTCCTTTACAGAAAATGTAGCAGAATTATTTAGAATTTGTCGTTGTACTTCCTGACTTTGCATATTCATACCGTTGCCAAATTGCTCGGCCACCGGATCAGTAACAATCCCAGATGAAGTTTTAGAAACTTTTGCATTGGATGAGGAATTAGCTGATTGACCATAGGGATTGGGACGATTCAAACAACGATACAACAGCTCTTCTCCCCCTAGAGAACGGTAGGCATTAGGGCTTGCTGCAAAACAGGAGAGGAACATCATTCCACTATTTGCATCGCGTACAAAAACAGCTGCTATTTTAGCCTGATTTCCTGAAGATTCTCCATCGAATAACATATGGCCCTCATCATTAGACAACAACTTGCTTCCAGTCTCTTTAAGATTCTGAAAATACGGATTCAACAACTGCATCAGATAATCCTTCGGGGCACCTGCTGCATTGCCTGCGGCCAAAACCATGATGGCCGGTGCATTTTCATCATTGGCGTCTTTAGTAGTTAGCCAGGTATAAACCCCATTTTGTTGATCAGTGCTGATGGTCCATCCTTTCGGTGAGAGATATTGAGTAGATCCTGTATAATCCTTTTGAAGTTCTATGGGTTGAGCATTGCTTAAAAAGGGCAACGTTATTAGGCATACAAAGACAAGCCAAAGCAGATTGTATTTCATTTTGTTGGTTTTTGAGGTTGAAGTTTGTTCTCTTAGCTTATAAATATCGCTAATTTGCACCTTTTTAGTATTAAAAAACGAGTTTAAAATTAATTTAAACTCGTTCATAACTCTATAATATCAACCTTCTAAAACTACATCAATTCTCTCGCCAAGTCTTCATATGCTCTACTATAAAATCCAATGCCGTCCCCCATGCCTCTCCAATCTTGGGATGATAATGCTCACCCAGCACTTCAGGTATGGTTTCCAGCATGGTTTCTTTCACCAATGGATAATATTCTTCTCTGACACCATATCCATAATGGCTCTCGCCCAACTTTTTAAGCCCAAGAATTAAATATTCCGGTCGGGATATGGCATAGACGATGCCGCCCAACATGTGGGTCAACAGACGGCCTTGTTCCAGCATACTGGTTTGAAACAATTGTCTGACAAAGGGTGCTTTTTCGAAGAGCTTTTCATAGAATACCTGTGCAAAGTGCTCTTCATTTTTTAACAACAGGTGCAAAGAAGCTTGTACTTCCAGTTGTATATCCATCTCCTGAAAGCCATTTAACTCATGAATCTTTACAGTAGTAGGCTTGCCATTGAGTTGAGCATCAAAAGTTCTTCCGAGATCAAGTATGGTGGTAGGTAAAAAACGCAAAGTCGAGTCAGAGATCAAAAGTGGAGCGCCCAACTTTTTGGTTTGTCCCTGTATCCTGCTTGCTACATTAACTGGATCGCCAATCACAGAAAACATCCGATGTGTAGGATGTCCCAAATGGCCTACGTAAGCTCTACCAAAATTGACCCCAATGCCAATTTCCAATTTAAAATCGAAATCTTTCAGCTGGATTTTATTCAAACGATCCAATGCATATTGCATGCCTTTAGCTGCACGAATGGCATCCATACAGTTTTTTTCAGAAGTGCCACCAGTAGTGCCAAAGACACCCACAATTTCATCCCCTACATATTGATAAATGATCCCATTATTCATCAAAATAGGGTCACTTAAGGCTGTATAGAACTGATTGAGCATGTAAGCGATATCGAATGAAGCATTATTGGACGAGATATTGGTATAGTTTCGGATATCACAGAATAATATAGCCACTGCCCTTTCTTCTGCTTTCCCTTCCGGTGCTACCTCCGCTTGTAACCGATTGACTTCTCCACTCGACCAGATTAATCGTTGAATGGAAACATCCCCATTTATATAGCATTGGCATGCCAACCTTACCGAGGGATCCCATTTGCGCAGTTTGGCCATCTGCTTTTCTTTGAGTGTTTTGGGACTTACATTTTGGACTCCATCAATGATTCTAACGCGACAGGTGGTACATTTACCATGCCCTCCACATTCGTGCAGGTGAGTAATTTTATTTGATATCGAAGCCTCTAGAATAGAGTTACCCTTAGTAGAACTAATCTCCTGGTTGATCCCAGCATAATGTATGGTTGCTTGCATCAGTAATTGGATTTTATTGGCTAATTCAAGAGCAAATTAGAGGATCCCAGTTTACGATGCGAGAGGTAATGATTGGTTTGGTAGGTTTATTGAGTAAGTAGTAAGACATAGTTAGAGTTGATGCTTTACATGCAAAACGGGAGCAAAGAAGCTGTAAGAGTAAGGCGAATGCTACTTTTTTTTGTTTTTTGTATATTTATGAACATGAATCCAAGCCCCGAAGACATTCAAAAGGAAGTTACTCATCTAATTTTAAGTGGTAAAACTGCTGAAGCTATTAGATATTTGCTGGATTCAATCAATTCACCAGCTCTTGAAACGGTTAAAAACCAAATCCTTCTCATTTCTGCAAAATATCAGGAATACAAAAAAAATAGCATTACTGGCACATTATCTCCTGTTGAATTATCTGCTGCATTAGGTAGAATTAATGCCTCTATTATTTCTCTTATAGAAGACTTAAATGCAAAAGAAGATGAGATGCCACCTCCTACAATTCCCCTTTGGAAGAAGGTTGCTATGTTGGGTATTGGCATTGGATTGCTTTTCGTAGTATGTTTTTTAGTTATAAATTCTTATAGCCTCAACAAATCACCTTCAAAAGAACCCACTGATCATTCCATGGATTCCTTACGATTCTTTGTCATTGTACATGGTCCAGGAGGGAGACAGGATGTCATACTTAAAAATGAAGGCTTGGTTGTAGCAGATGTAAACAATCAACGTTTAGTGGCAGCCATTGATTCTATGGGACAAGCAACTTTTAAGCTCTACGATCCCCATAAGGATGGTCAGATAATACAAATGTCCGTCTTAGAGGCTGAAGTTGATTTGGTTCATTCAGATTCAAATTACCTTTTGGATGGAACGACTATTTATTTGGAAGTAAAGCCTAAAAAATCTGAAGATAAAATTGAGTCTGTAAGAACTCCCAAAAACCTTCCTAAAGAAGATTCAATTATAGAGGTGACTTTTAAAACCCTCTCAAATATAACCGTCACGTTGAGTTTTAATGGAAAAAAAACAACAGCTACTTCAGACTCAATTGGGAACATCACATTTACAGATATGCCGTTAGAATTTAAGAATCAAGTTGTTGATCTCTACATTGAATATTTAGATAGGGAGAAGTCCCCTATTAGAGAACCTTACTTTCAGTTACATGAGTTTTGTTTTAATCTAAGCAATTACGAATAAACCGATTGATATGAAGCATGCAATTTTCATATTATCCATCATTTTCATTGTAAAGTTTTCTGTTAATGCCCAAACAGAAAATATTATCATCACAATTGAAGCGATTGATTCTTTAACCGGCGTTAAAATAAGAGACATCGATGTCAGGGTTTATGATGGAGTTAAGTTTGTAGCACCTAAAGTTGTGCCAACAAAAAATGGAGCTTCATTTGTTTCATTTGAGACTACAAAAAAAGAAGAGCAAACATTAACAATTGAAGTAACCAAAAAAGGCTATCTCTTAAAAACAATAAGGTTCCAGATCCCATACAATCCTAATGATCGTGTTAAAAAAGTTTATTTAATCCCCAACATCATTAGAGGGAGGGTCATCGATAAAAAGACCAAAGAAGGGATAGATCCTGATATCAAATTATTTCGAAAGAATGATAGTTTAGAGTTATTCGAAAAAGCAGATTCTGATGGAGCATTTTTTTTCTATCAGTTATTTGAACCAAAGCAACTTTTGAAGTTGCGCTTTACTAAATTAGGTTATGAACCACGCGAAAAAACCCATGTTTTCAACCTCAATAAAAACTACCTCGAAATTCAGCTAATTAAAATAAAAGAAGATTCTATAAAAAAGCCCACTCCAAGCCAAGATCCTAAAGTCATACAAGGTGCTATTAGGGACCACAAAGGCCTTCCTGCTTCTGAAGCATTGATCGCTATAAAATATGGCAACAGAGATACAGTAGTGCGAGCGGATAGTGACGGCCAATTTGCTTTCAAGTTAATTGATATCTCCGATGCAGATATAATTGAAGTCAAAATTCAATATCACAAACATAAAATATACTCTGCCACAGGTCAATTTACGATGTTAAAAGCTAGATTAGAAGAGACCTTTCTTGAAATTGATAAAAAGCGACGCAATAAAAATTTATTTCTTTGGAAAGGCGGTATTTCTTCAGCTTTAGGAATAGGCAGTTTTATCTGGTCTGAAATAGAGTTAGATAAAGCAGATGATAAAGTGAATGAAAACTGGGAAACCAACTTAAATAATGCGGAAACAGGTAGAACAGGCGCTGTAATTTTTGGAGCCATTGGTCTTGGTTGCCTCATCACCGGAATCATAAAGCACAATAACTGGAAAAAGGATAGAAAAGCCCATCAAATTAAAGTTGATCCTGCAATAGGATTAAGCCCTCAAAGTGTACGAATGGGCCTTACCTTTAAATTTTAAACCAAAAATCATGAAGCCCTATCATTTAGTTTTGCCATTCATGGTACTGTTTTTTTTTTCCTGCCAAATAAATGAAGAAAATATCCACCCTAAATGCCCTCAAATAGAAAATGTTTTCTATAATGATTGCATCAACGAAATCACCGTAGATGGCAAATCTATTTGTGAAAATGCACACATCGTTTACTTTTATAATCCCTTTTATGAAAAAAGGGACACCATTACAAACCATGATGAGATTGAATTTATACCACCTAATCGCATCCGTTTACAAGTTCCCGAAGAGCTCGTAGGTGTAGATTTAATGATTGGTGTTGGATTTCGTAGACCGTGCAAAAACTCAACCAATGATAATAATGCTATTCAATTTAATTTGCCTTGTGAAGCAGAAAATAATTGTACTAATCCCATAAACGAAAACACTAGTCTTTTCCCTTATACAGTAGTCAAAGACGATTGGATATTGCCCCCACCTCAAGATGAGGCCCCTCCTTCATTTCTTGCAGGTATAAGTACCAAAAGTATTAGTGCCGATAAGGCCGATATTTTTATTGCTGATAAAGCACGCTACCAAATCCTGAGAATTGAAGATGATGATCCATTTATTTTAAAAGGATCA
>JBCBCD010000213.1:795-9038 GCA_038530915.1 Bacteroidota bacterium | reverse complement strand
ATGGATTGAGAGCGAGATGCTGCTCCTTGAGAAAGAAAAAAAAGCATCAAATGACATACAACGAATTAATCGCCGAATTAAAAAAAATAACCGATGTGGAAGCAGCTACTGCAGTTTTGCATTGGGATAAAGAAGTTAATTTGCCTTCTCAAGGAGCAGCATCTCGCTCTCAATCCATCGCTACCCTTTCAGGTATTGCCCACGAAATGATGACCAAAAAGACATTGGGCGAAGCCTTGGAAAACTTGAATCAAGATGATAGCTTATCCGACAAGGAAAAACGCAACATCCAGTTGGCATTAAAAGAATACCGCCGTAGTACTAAGTTTGATCTTGATTTTGTTATTAAAAGGTCAAAAGTCACTTCAGCAGCATATCACGCCTGGCGCAAAGCACGTGAAGCCAATGACTACAGTCTTTTTAAAGATGCCTTAGCAAGTTTGATAGAAATCAAAAAGGAAGAAACAGACATCTTAGGTTATGAAGGTCATCCTTACAATGCCTTATTGGATGTCTTCGAACCGGAAATGACAGTTGCCGAACTTGACCCTTTATTTGAAGATGTTCGTGCTCAAATCACTCCTTTGGCGGCTAAGATCCGTGAACAAACACAAGTAAATGATGCTTTCTTCCATCAGCATTTCCCCCATCAAAAGCAATGGGACTTTGGCTTGGATGTCTTAAAAAATATGGGTTATGATTTTGATCGTGGCCGTCAGGATCTTTCTCCACACCCATTTACCATTACCTTCTCTCCACAAGACGTACGCGTCACGACCATCGTCAATGAAAATCGCTTCGACGCCATGTGTTGGAGTTGCATACACGAAGGTGGACATGCACTATACGAACAAGGCATTCCAATGGAAGAATTCGGTACTCCGGTAGGTAGAGCCGTTTCTCTGGGCATACATGAATCACAATCCCGTCTTTGGGAAAACAATGTAGGCCGCAGCAAAGCATACTGGACCGCTCATTTTCCCAAACTAAAAGAGTATTTCCCAGAACAATTCAAAGACATCAGCCTCGACGAATTGTACAAGGGCATGAATAAAATTCAAGCGAATTTGATCCGCACTGAAGCGGACGAAATTCATTACCACTTGCACATATTGGTACGTTATGAGCTGGAAAAAGCCCTCATCGAAGGCAGTCTGGCTCCTGCTGATCTCAAGGATGCGTGGAATGCGAAATACAAAGAATACCTGGATGTGGATGTACCGGATGACAATCAGGGCATTTTACAAGACATCCACTGGGCACATGGTAGCATTGGCTATTTTCCTACTTATTCTTTAGGTAGCTTTTATGCGGCTCAATTTTATGCACAAGCAGAAAAAGACATTTCCGGACTGGAAGATCAGATCGCCAAAGGCGACAACAGTCAATTGCTGGATTGGCTCAGAGTCAACATCCACCAGCAAGGCAATCTCTATAATGCAAAAACACTGTGCAAACGCATTACAGGTGAGCCTTTGAATTTGAAGTACTTTGTAGACTACGCGAAGGTGAAGTTTGGTGTGGTGTATGGAGTAAAACTCTAATATAAAGGTTGAACATGATTCATCCCGAATTTTACAGAAAAGATCGAAGAGCGCTTAAATTATTAATTGACTGATAATCAATATTTAGTGATTGGCATTATTTGTTTTACCGTTAAAAAAATGGGCTTGAGGGAGGGCCTAAAGAGCATTTAGCGAGCGACAAAGGAGCGGCTCTAAATGCGAGCGCAAAGTAAAGTCCATTTTTAGGCAAAACAAATACAGCCTTGACTTTTTTGGTTTCGTTTTTGGGTCAAGCCAAAAAGGAAAAATTAAAATAAAGTATTGATAATTAAATCATTACACAGAAAGATGTAGTTTAGAGTTTAAAAAGTCTGAATTTTCGAATTAATCGAAAATTAGGGATAACTCATGTTACACCCAAATATCCCTTCCTTTAACTTTTTGGTATTTTATCCAAATATCTAATTCATTTGACAATTTTTTCCATACAATTTTGTACTTTTAAGTTTCTTAATTGATATGGACGACCTGGTATCAATTACTTTATTAGAATAGATTGACTCTACAGCATTACCTGTAATTGCTTTGAGTCATGTTATGTTAACAATTAACATATTTCTCATGAAAAGTAATTTACCTAATTCACTTAGGGATCGTCTGTATTATTACCCTACTTCAACTTTTTTTTTAAGTACAAAGCCTTCCTTTTATGTTTTCTCTGTATTGGTAATCACCCTGTTTTTTTTGAGTGGTTCTAATGGACTGAGCAGCCACAAAAAGAAGCTTGAGCCTAAAGCTTCTGTCAGTACCGAGTTAAACTCATTATTATTTGATGATGGCAATATTCTGGGTCAAACATCGGTATACTTAGAAGGTAGACGCGACTCTGTCCGCTTTCAAGAGACCAATCTCGGAAACCTGATTGCCGATTCCTACCTCAGCTATGCTAAAGCCTTTGATCCTACAGTAGAAATGGCTTTGGTACTTAGTGGTAGTATTAGACGTGAAATCGGTGAAACCATAGATAATATGGATGGTACCTTTACCTTAAATGTTCCGGCAGCTAATCCTGGTGAAGGCAAACAAGCAGGAGATATTTCTCAATTGGATGTAGAAAATGCACTTCCATTTAACTACAAATTATTCCTGCTGACCACCACCTCAGTTCAGTTGATAGAAGCCTTGGAAAATGCAGTGTCTCGAATTGAAGGTAATAGTGGTGGTACAGGTCGCTTTCTACAAGTCAGTGGACTTCGCTTTAAAATTGACCCAACGGCAACCATTGGAAGTAGAGTGGAAGAGATCGCAATTGTACTTCCAAATGGAGCATTGGAGCCAATTATGGTCAATAAGATAAACGTTGCGCCATCAAGGACCATTCGTTTTGTGACGGTCTCTATTGTAGCAGAAGGAATGGATGGGTATCGATTCGATGAATTCCCCAATACGAATCCTGTAGATCTGACTACAGTCTTAAGCGATCCGGGGAATTCGACCTTTGCTAGTCTAGGTGTAGAACAAGATGCTCTTGCTGAGTATTTATTTGCCAATTTCAAATCACCAGATAATAGTCCTTACAATATTGCAGATACCCCTATCGAGGGAGATTTGAGAATCATGCAGGACAGCAGAGCTATTTTCTGTCCTACTACAAGCAATTCTGTACTTTTCGTAGATAAAAGTAAAACTGTATCTGGAGATGGTTCTTCCTGGAACAATGCCATTGTAAACTTACAAGATGCCTTATCGGTGGCTTGTAATTGCCCGGGAGTAACAGAAATCTGGGTAGCAAAAGGTACTTACTATCCGGATGAAGGCTTTAACCAAATCAACAACGATCGCAACAGTACCTTCCAATTGTGCAATAATGTAGCTATTTATGGTGGCTTCAGTGGCGATGGCTCAGAAGACGAGCTTAGTGATCGAGATGTCGAGACGAATGTGACCATCCTGAGTGGAGATATTGATCAAGATGATGCCTCTTTTGCACCTGATACTGATTCAGATAGCAATAGCAGTACACCTACCCAAACCGATCATTTAAACGGTAGTAATGCCTACACCGTAGTTACTGGTTCAGGAACTAATAATACAGCTATAATAGATGGATTCACACTTACTGCAGGAAAAAGTGATGGTTCTTCGACGCCTGCTTCTGTGGGAGGTGGAATATTTAATGATGGTGGTACACCAATAATTAATCAGCTAATAATTTCCGGCAATTCAACTGGGAGTGGACCAGGTGGGGGTATGTATAACCAAAATGCTAGTCCTACCATTACAAATAGTACTATTTCAGCAAATTCAACTGTAAGTGGTGTTGGTGGCGGTATTTACAATACTACTTCTAGTCCTACAATTACGAATGTTACAATTTCAGGAAACTCAGCTCTAAATGGCCCCGGAGGAGGAATTTATAATATAAGTAGCTCTAATCCAATAATCACTAATAGTGTGATTTCCAAAAATATCGCTGGAAATAGTGGCGGAGGAATTTTTAATAACGGTTCTAGTCCTAGCATTCTTGATATTGTAATTTCTGAAAATTCAGCAGGAAATGGGCCTGGTGGAGGAATTTATAATTTTAGTAATTCCAATCCTGTTATCACAAACGGTGTAATATCTGGAAATACTACTAACAATGCTGGTGGAGGAATATACAATAGTGGTTCTAGTCTCAGTCTTATCAACGTCGTAATCTCCGGAAATTCAGCAGTTAATGGACCGGGAGGAGGAATTTATAATATAAGTAGCTCTAATCCAATAATCACCAATAGTGTAATTTCCGGTAATACCACTGGTAATACTGGCGGGGGGATGTTTAATCAATCTTCAACGCCTACGCTTACGAATACCATTATTTGGAACAATCGGGATGTATCAGGTATAACTGGTGCAACAGCTTCTATTGGAAATAGCAGTTCCACTCCGGTGATTACTTACTCTATCATCGCCAACTCCGGCTTTACGGGTACAAGTCCGGATTTTAATAAAGATGAAGATCCCCAATTCGTTATGGGGATCGATCTGTCCAACTTACCAAGCACAGCGGGTAATTTTAGCCTACAGCCAGGTTCTCCGGCCCTCAACATGGGTAACAATAATGCCGATATAGATGGTGCAAATGGAAATCAAACGATACAAAATATCCAGACCGACTTAGAAGGAGGACCTCGTATTCTCCAAGATATAGTAGATATAGGAGCTTTTGAAGTTTTTGCTTGCCCAGCCACTCCACCAACCGTATCCGACCAAAGTGCTTGTGATGCAGACGATGAAACGAATAATGATGCACATACCTTCACAGTAACACCGACGGGGGGGAATATTGATCTAGAAGATGAAGATACGTATGTATTCTACGATATCGATCCTACCCAAGAAGTAGAGTTCGAGGCACTAGCCATAGGGCCTTCTTATATGGCCGAAGTAGACGAAGGTGAATTTCTAAACCTCTGGGTTACCGCCCGAGATATTTCAGCAGACTGTGAAAGTGAACCCACAATGATTACCCTAACGGTCAACTCAACACCTGAATTTGATGTACAGAATTTATCCTTTTGTGAAACTGCTAGCTCGTTTGTATTAAAGCTGCAAAGTGTAAATAATGTAGTAGTAGGCGCAACTTATGAGTTAGACTATGGCTCAAGTGGCCTCCCTAATTCGACAGGAACCATTGCTGCTGAAGACTTGGTTAATGGAGACATTTTCATCTCAATTACCGTTCCAGATGGGCTTACGCCTGCTGAATATGCATCGACATTAACAATAACCAACCCAACAACAGCCTGTGGGAATACAGATACATTTGACCTTACTGTACAAGCCGCGCCAACCACGGATGCTGGGGAAAATCAAACAGTTTGTGCTGGTGCAAATGTAGCATTGAATGCAGCTAATGATTTGTCTGGAACATGGACTGGCGGGGAAGGGGAATTTGATGATGCGTCGAAGCCTAATGCTATTTATACGCCTAATGAATCTGAGATCGGAGGAGCGCCATTTTTCTTGACTTGGACGACCATAAGTGAAGGGGTTTGTCCCGCTGCAAGTGACAATGTAGAAATTACGATCCTTGCTCCCTTAAGTGTGGAAGCTTCCCTCGATCAAGAAGAAATATGTTTTCCTGAAAGTGAAGTTTTCTTGACTTTTACCGGAAATGGTGGAACCGCTCCTTACACGATCAGCTATCAAATAGGCGATGGGGAAGAACAAACCATTAGTACGGATCTAAATAGTGTGGCTAATGATGGAGATGCCATAGAAGTTCTTCCAATTATTCTTTCTGAAGATACCGAGATTAAAATCCTTAAGATTGTAGATAGTTCGGAACCCCAGTGCGAGCAAGACTTGGATCAATCAGTGGCTGTAGATCTCATTATAGAAGAATTTACGGCTATAGATGGTGCCGTATGTCTGGGCGATGAGATTGATTTGACCAACTTGGTAACTATACAAGCTGAAGGGGCTGAGGTTGAACTCACTTTCAATATTTCAGATGTTATAATTCCTGCACTCTTCACGCCTACAGAAGCAACTGATCAATTAATGATAGAAGTTGTTGCCATTTTTACAGGTCCAAATGGACTGGAGTGTATGGAGATAACTACTTTTAATTTGCAGGTTGAGGATACACGAGTGGAGTTGGGCGATGGATATACTGATTGTGGCCTTTTTGAAGATATTGAATTAGACGCTATGACCTTTTCAGAAGGCACCTGGACAACGAATGGTGATGGTACCTTTGAAGATAATAGGGACCCAATAGCAGTGTATTTTCCAGCAGGAACAGACCTCGACAAGACCATTACCTTTACCTATACGACAGATGCAGGTATAGTTTGTCCCTCAAGGAGTGATGATTTAGAGGTATTTCTCCAAGGCGCCACTGTGAGTGTTCAAGATGGTGCTGTATGCCTAGGTGATGAAATTGATTTGACAAGTTTAATAACAATAGATGGAGATGCCTCCGATTTTGAGATTACCTTCGAAGATGATTTTGGCGAGCCAATTCCTGCCTTATTCACGCCTGAAGAAGCAGATGAAGAATTACTATTGTTTGTCTTTATTGAGGGACTAGATGAAGAAGCATGTCCTGATGAACTAGAATTCACTCTATTGGTCGAAGAACCACAGACACTCGAGCTTGATGAAAATTATACCATATGTAGTACGGATGAAGAATTTATAGACCTGTTCGCTGAGGTCAATGCCGAAGGTACCTGGACCACCGATGGAAGTGGCGAAATTGATGACGATCGAGAACCGGAAACCTTCTACACAATCGCAGAAGAAGATATTGGCAAGACAATTACTTTTACCTTCACAACCGATGAAGGTGAAACTTGCCCATCAATTAGTGACGATTTGGAGGTATTTATCCAGGGGGGCACTGTGACCGTTGAAGATGGTGCAGTATGCCTAGGTGATGAAATTGACTTAACAGGTTTAGTAACGATAGATGGAGATCCTGCTGATTTTGAAATTACCTTCACAGATGATTTTGGCGAGCCAATTCCTGCTTTATTCACTCCCGAAGAAGCAGATGAAGAATTACTTTTATTTGTCTTTATTGAAAGTCTAGATGGTGAAGCATGTCCTGATGAACTAGAACTCACTTTATTGGTTGAAGAACCACAGACGCTTGAGCTTGATGAAAATTATACCATATGCAGTGCGGATGAAGAATTTATAGACCTGTTTGCAGAGGTCAATGCCGAAGGTACATGGACAACTAATGGCAGTGGCGAAATTGATGATAATCGAAATTCAGAAACTTTCTACACAATTGAGGAAGAAGACTTAGGCAAGGCCATTACCTTTACTTTTACCACGAATGCACCACAAGCTTGCCCTGGAGATCCACTAAGTGAGTCCTTTATGGTCTTCATTGAAATTCCTGCAATAGCTGATGCAGGACCGGATCAAACCGGAGTTAATGGTACTTGTAGTACTTCAACTACTTTACAGGCTAATACTCCAACAGCAGGTCCCGTAGAATGGACTATTACCGGCGTAGCCGACGGGCAAGGTATGCTTTCTGATCCTAACGACCCTTTAGCTACTTTTTCCGGAACTTTGGGACAGACTTACACCCTAACCTGGACCATCAGCAATGACGTTTGTACCGATAGTCGCTCTACTGTTGATATTGAATTCTTTGATATTCCTGATCCTACAGCCACTAATCGAACGATTTGTTCTAGTGATGTTATGCTAGACGGTAATAATCCAGCTCCGGGAACAGGAGAATGGAGTATTGTCAGTGGCGATGGCAATGCCTACTTCGGTGGGGTACCCGGTATATTAACGACTCTTAATCCAACTGATTTCTTTTCAGGTACTCGAGGGCAAGCATATGTGCTGCAATACAAAATTTCAGCCAACGGATGTGAAAAAACAACTCAGGTGACCATCATTCTTCAGGATGATCCGACTCCTGCCAATGCTGGTCCTGACCAAACTGGCTCTAATGGAGTTTGTGGTCCTTCAACTACTTTACAGGCCAATACACCAACAGTTGGTACGGGAATGTGGACCATCACCGGTCTAGCCGATGGGCAAGGTATGCTTTCAGATCCTACCGACCCTC
Organism: Bacteroidota bacterium; assembly: GCA_038530915.1. Classification (GTDB taxonomy): domain Bacteria; phylum Bacteroidota; class Bacteroidia; order Chitinophagales; family Saprospiraceae; genus JANQPA01. The sequence continues at coordinate 941 of JBCBCD010000213.1, read as the reverse complement.
AAGCTTCTTTTTCTGGAACGTTGGGACAGACTTATACGCTAACCTGGACCATAAGCAATGGCGTTTGTGATAATTCTTCTGATCCTGTAAGTATTGAATTCTTTGATATTCCTGATCCTACAGCCACTAATCGAACGATTTGTTCT
>JBCBCD010000213.1:0-695 GCA_038530915.1 Bacteroidota bacterium | reverse complement strand
CATAAGCAATGGCGTTTGTGATAATTCTTCTGATCCTGTAAGTATTGAATTCTTTAGTAAACCTACTGTTATAGGTTCTGATATCACCAGATGTGATGGGGATGTCATTACTTTAGCAGATCATTACACTATAGATTTTACGCCTGTTGCCTCTGAAATACCAACCATTCAAATCTATGATTCTGAGGCCAATGCACTGATAGGTGGCGCTACCGGCTTATTGACAGATCAAAATATGCAAACGGTTTCCCCAAGCAATAACAGCTTTTGGGTAAGAGCGGAAGTAAATGTAGCTGGAACGACTTGTTTTGATGTAGATGAAATTAGTATTACTGTCTTTCCTCTTCCCGTAGGTGAGATCTCATTCGATGAGAATAGGATTTGTGATATGGAAACAGCTGAGTTGATGTTAGATTTGACGATTGGTAGATATCCAGTTGAAATTGTAGTAGAAGGACGTGATGAAGATGATAACGTAATTACGATCAACGATGGCAACCCAATTTCTTTAGCTGATGAAAATGCAACTTATACCATCGATATGGATGAGTATGAGCTGGGCTTGAATACTTACACTTTAAAGTCAATAACTGATAACATCGGTGGTGACAATGAGTGTACTACTTCTGATATCAATCAAACGGTTACTTTGCTAGTAGAATTACCTACTATCATCGATGCTGCTGCTGAGACTT
>JBCBCD010000212.1:0-9069 GCA_038530915.1 Bacteroidota bacterium | reverse complement strand
AAACGTGACAGCTTTTTTTGAATATTTTTTAAAAACTAGAACTTGAATAGGTTAATAGGATTTCTGCCTGCATTGCAGGCAGAAATCCTATTAATAACTACTCGCTATGAACTTTCCAACAAACTGCTTCCCATTTGCTTTGATTATGTAAACCATAGGAACCAATTGAACATTCAATTCCTGTACTGAAAAAGGGAGACTATGTGTTCCTTGATGAAAATAAGAATTGGTTATGGTTTTGATCCTTTTACCAGATAAGGTGATCAGCTCCACCTGAACATTTGCAGCCTGAGTCAATTCAAAATTAATTTGATATTGTCCACCACTTCTCGGTAAAATGCTATGCTGAAATTCCTTCCTGATTGGAACTGTTGCTGTGCTGGTTGTCAAACAACTAATGCCTATATCACTTAATCTTTCATAGGATGCACCTAGTATTGAATCTACCTGAGAGGAAGCTATGCACAGCCAGTTTTCAAGAATTGTTGCATAGATGGACCGAAAGTCAGTTCCAAACTTCAAATTTCCAAACTCATCAAGGTCATCTAAATCTGGATTTTTTCCATGTGTTCCAGGTCCTTCTAATGCCGGACCAAACATCATGATAGGCAAAGCTGTACCATGATCTGTGCCATTAAACCCATTCTCCTCCACTCTGCGACCAAATTCGGAATAGGTCATGCTGAGTACTTCCTGATCTTTGTTGCCATCAGCCAAATCTTCATAAAATGCCTTAACCGCCTTGCTTAGGTTTTCTAATAAACCCATATGGTTTGCCGCTCCATTTTGCCCCACATGTGTATCAAAGCCATCGAGCGTTACTAAGTAAAATTGTGTTTTTAATCCACCTTTAATCATTCGAGCTACCAGTTTGAGTTGTTCTCCCAGGCTGGTATCATAATTTGCTGCGGTTTGTGAATTGTTGTAAGCATCAAAGATGGCCGTACTGTAAATAGATGCTGCATTCGCAATCGTTCTCAAGAATACTACTTGCTGACCATAATAACATTCGTCAGGAGCTTCTGTGTTATTATAAACAGCACCGGTTTCTACTAAGTCGGAAAGTTTATCAGCAGAAGCAAAATTGGCAGAAATATCTACTTTGTCTTCGTCATTGAAAAGAATGCTTGTAGGGCCACCTATTTTAATGGCAGGAGGATCAGAAGGAGGATTTTCAATGTAATCAGGATTTTGATTTACAAAATATCGAGCCAACCATCCGTCACCATTTTCATCTACATTGTTGTTTCCACTGGCCATAATATCTGCCCCGGTAAAATGAGATAAATTATGATCGGGATAACCCACACTATTTATGATGCGCATTTTTCCTTCGTCCCATACATTTTTTAATGGATTCATGGCCGTTGGAATAGCAAAATCATCTGTTAAGTTGATTAACTCATTGGTAGCATGAGCCAGGTTGGGACGAACATTTAGGTAGGTATCATAATTGTACAATGGGACAATGGTATTTAATCCATCATTACCACCTTTTAAACGGATCAAAACCAGCTTTCGATCTGAAAATTCTTCATTCAGTGCACTGGCTAAAGGAAAGCCAAACAAGCCTGTAACCGGTAAAAAGTTCATACTGAAGCTGGTTGCGCCTGCCATTCCAATGGTTTGTAAGAAGTTACGGCGACTCCAAACTTTGTGATCTTCTAAGTGAGCTTCATTGTCTGAAAGGTCTAAGCCTTTTCTTTTATTTTTATCTTGACACATAGGATTATTTTAATTGGTATTCAGGAATGCGATTAATGAATTTCAAAAGACCATTCATTTGTAGCGGAAGTGCCCAATAATCAATGGTCCAGGTGCCGTCTTGGAAGTAATTCTCCGGTATCTCTCCTTTGAAAGAAACCAATGCCGATTCGTAGTCTGATTCAAACTGTAAACCTTTGGGTAAGAAATAGTGAATAAGGTCCCTACATACTATTTCTACATCTAATGTTTCGGGAGTGATTTTTTTGGCCAATTCTGCTAAGTAGCCAAAACTAAATAAGGTGAGCAATCCAATTTGACTCTCTATGAAATTCCATCGATAAGTGATACTTGTTGTATTGATCCATGAACGATTACCTGGCCAACCAGCCACATCGACCGGATTGAACAAAGCTTGGCTATTTTTTGTAGCATCAGCGTATATTCCAAGTACTGATAAACCATTAATAGCTGCATTGAACTCATTATAAAAGATCAGGTTGTACTCAATATGTCCAGAAATGATGGTCGAGATATTTTTCTCATCAAAGAAGTGAGTGCTTTTAAATAGTGCTCGAATGAGTTCAGCGATTTCCCAATTGCTGTTTATAAAAATAGAGGCTAAATCATTTATTATCTGTTCGTCCTTAGTGGGATTGACAAAATGTTGGTATAATTTGCCTGCTATGAAGGTTGCAATTTGTTGAGGACGTTCTTCAAAAAGAATGTCAATGACATCATCGTATTTCCAATTTCCGGTTTGACCAAAAATAGTTTTTTCACCACCATCATGGGTAGACTCATCGAATAAAATAGGTCCCCACTCATCGGGAATGTTGGTATAGCCGGTCAAAGCTCTTGCCGTTTCTTTAATGTCAGTCTGAGTATATCCATTGTCTACCCCAAGGGTAAATAACTCATAAACTTCTCTTGCATAATTTTCATTGGGACTAACGGCAAAGTTTTGTATACCATTCAAAAATGTAAGCATAGCTGGAGTCAACCCAATAGCATGCACAAAATCCTTAAAATTGCCTAAAGCTTGTTCCTGGAGTAGTTTATGGTACTCATACAAGTAGGAAGAGGCTTCATACACATCAAAACGGGTGACAAAGTGGTTGTGCCAAAATAAGGCCATTCGTCCTCTTAAGCCATTGCTTTGAAGGGCAATGATCCATTCCCTGGCAAATCCGTCTTTTTGCAATACAGATTCTAATAAAGCCAGACCATACTCACTTTTTAGCTTGGTAGACCAAGGTGGTTCTTCCGTTAAAGGCAAGTTGATGGCTTCCTGAATTTTTTGGTCAATAATACTTGATGGATCTTGGGAAAGTGCTTCGAGTATGGTATCGATATCAGTACCGAATTCCATCCGTCGAAATAAATGTACAGCTCTTTGTTTTGTCCACGGCATCTCATCAGATGGGACATAGGGATTAATAGTAGTGGTTGCACAGTTCATAGTAGATTGTAAGATGGTGAGTAACTAAATTACATCAATACCATTTTTAGTGCCACTTAATAAATAGATGTTTAACAGAAATGTCGGCTACTTTAAATGACTTTAACTTTATGTATTAAAAATTTAGATTTATTTATAAATGCTTTTACGGTGGATGAATTCTCATGGTAAATTTCAGATGGAGTTTTTTAGAGTATCCGATTAAAGTTATATTAAGGCATAATTTTTTCTAGTATGCTCAGTAGCGAATATTATCAATTATTGGTTGAAGGAAACCTGCTTTACTTTTATGGTGGGTGGCAGTTGGTCGTTTGTTTGTTTGCCTTTCTTGCATTGATGGCGATTTGGTGGCATATCGGTAGGAAGCAAGGTGATTTTGGACAAGTGTGGTTGGCCTTATCCGTTTTGTGTTGGAGTTTTTCTGGTGGAGTGGATGTTTGGTATGCACAAGAATTGCAAAGCCAGGCTCAGGAGTTAATGGGCGGTAATGACATTCAAGTACAGCAAGAAAAAATTTCCTTTCAATTGCAAGCTTGGCGATCGGTCATGTCTCTATTTAATAGCTTATTCATATTATTGGCTCTTCCATGGTTTAAATACATTCCGAAAAGAATTGAACCGATTGTAAAATCCAATTATTGGCACTTCATTATTGGTTTGCCTTTTCTTTTTTCTTTGATGCCGACTATCAGTAGAATGTTTTTGGGGAGTTCTTATGGATTGATTAGTGAATTGGATGTGTACTATTCTGTTTTGACTTTGGCTTTCTTAGGGCTTATCCTTTGGGAATCTTTTGCCAGAAGACGTTTGTTAATGCTGGCTTGGCTTTCAGTAATGTGTATCCTTATTACTTTTGCGGCACAACTCTATAAGCTTACTTCTTCCAACATTGACCCCAATTTATTCTCCGCAATCTTTAAGACTTCTCTGATCATGATTTTCTTTGCATTGGCTTTAAGCTGGGTGAAAGAATTAGCAGAAAATATCATTCCTGCTCCAGAACAACTCTTTATCACATTAGGAAGTAAAAAGATCAGTAATAAAAAGGTGGAACACCAAGTCAGATTTAGAGGGATACCAGGCAAGGGAACCATACCTATCACTTTAACTCCTGCCCTTTATGAGTTGCTATTTAAGTTTGCCAAAACCAAAAAAGAAGTAGGCGAAGATTGGTTGGAGATCAAGCCAAAAAACGAAGAGCGAGCAGCAAAATTTTATGACATTAATGACCACAATGAAATAAAAAGATTACTTGCTGCATTGTTAGATGGGATCTTTGGAAAAGGTTCCTGGACTAAGAATTTGCATGAGCAACCTTTGAAAGAGTCTCTTTTTGAGATGTCGGAAAAGAGAGATCGGAAAATTAGATTGAGGTTGCCGGGGGAGAATATCCATTTGGTTTAAGGTCTAATGTCGAAGGTCTAAGGCTGCTCTAGCTTAGGTCTTAAGCATATTTGATTTCTACAGACAAATAGAATTTCCTTTCCGACAAATCAAAACCTTTTCCGACAATTTTAATGTAAACGACTGATATGCTTCATTTTCGAAATAAAAAATGGAGCAATCACTCAATTGTGTTTTCAAGTTTACTTTTTTAGTTTTTGGCTTATTGATACTGCCTATTGTTGCAAATGCAAATGAATTAGGTATTGATGAACGGATAAATGAAGGCTTTATGCCGATCGCTCAATGGTGGGAAGATTTAGTATTCACCAGTATTCCCATTGGTGATGTTGGAATACCCATCGTTTTGATTGTCTTATTAAGTGGAGCTTTATTTTTTACCTTGTATTATTCTTTTGTCAACGTCAGATTTTTTCCTTTAGCCATTAATGTGGTAAGAGGCAAGTACGATGAGGTAGAGCAAGAAGATCAATTTGATGATGGAGAAAACCAGACGATCCATCAGGGAGAAGTCAATCATTTTCAAGCCCTATCTACTGCTGTTTCAGGAACGGTGGGCTTAGGGAACATTGCAATGGTAGCCGTAGCTATTTCTATTGGTGGTCCGGGTGCTACTTTTTGGATGATTGTTGCAGGTTTATTAGGGATGTCATCCAAGTTCGTAGAATGTACTTTGGGCGTAAAGTATAGAGATATAGATAGTCAGGGAAAAGTTTACGGTGGGCCAATGTATTATTTATCCAGAGGTTTAAAAGAAAAGGGATGGATGGCTTTTGGAAAGTTCTTAGCTGCTTTTTATGCCATCATGTGCGTAGGGGCTTCTTTTGGGGGCGGAAATGCTTTTCAATCCAATCAAGCAGCTACACAGATTATAGAACGCTTTGGAGTGAGTGGGACGGCGAGTGGAACGATGATCGGATTCTTTTTTGCCATTGTAGTCGGCATAGTGATCATTGGTGGAATAAAAAGAATTGCCAAGGTAACAGAAAAGATTGTCCCTTTTATGGCTGTCCTTTATGTAGTCGCCGCCTTGATCATCATATTAGCGAATTTCAGTTTTATTGACGACGCCTTTGCCTTGATTTTCCATGATGCTTTTACACCTAAAGCGACTATTACCGGAGGTTTTATTGGTGTAATGATACAGGGTTTTAGAAGAGCTGCATTTTCAAATGAAGCAGGTGCTGGATCTGCTGCAATTGCGCATTCAGCGGTACAGACCAATTTTCCTGCATCAGAAGGTTTGGTTGCCTTATTAGAACCATTTATTGATACCGTTTTAATTTGTACGATGACCGCATTGGTCATTATTTTTTTCAATATGGATGGTGTTTTCACTTATGGAGATGTGTTGAACAATGAAGTCGCTGTATTGGCTACTGGAGAACGCATTGGGGGAGTGCAAATTACTTCCATGGCATTTGACACCATCATTCCGGGGTTTTCTTACGTATTGGCAATTGCGGTAGTGTTGTTTGCCTTTTCTACCATGTTGGCTTGGTCTTACTATGGCTTACAATCTTGGAAGTATTTATTTGGTAGAAGCAAAACTTCGGACTTGGTTTACAAAATCACCTTCCTGCTATTTACCGTTTTAGGAGCTGCTGTCACCTTGGATGCAGTGATCAAGTTTTCTGAAGCGATGATACTGGCACTGGTTTTTCCAAATATGATAGGCTTGTTTCTGTTGAGAGGAAAGGTGAAGGAGGAATTGGAGAAGTATTTAAAAAAAATCAGATAGTGAATTCACCATGGAGGCGCAAGAGTTGCATGGAGTACTTCATGTAACTCTTGTGCCTCCATGGTGAAAAAACTTATTTTAGAGACAGGGTCGTTTCACTTAGCTCCCCATTCATAGCCACAACTACCGTATAATCTCCTCTTTTAAGATACATTTTCTTATTGGTTGCTTCCTTCAATTTAATTTCTGGACTGCCTTTTCTGCGTTTTTCATTCAAGGCTTTTTCGTATTTAGATTTATTAGAAGGATCAAAAGTAAGATCGTATTCCAGGTAGTTTAAACCTTTGTTACAATCTACGTCCATACTATTCAAAATAAGGTCGCCATGCTTGATACTTACGGTAGCTTTACCAGCATTTTTGGCATAAACAGGGATGTGTGTACTTGGAGAAGAAGGCTTTCGCCAAGCTGCATTACTCATTCCCCAAAATCCGCTGGCACGCATATTATCCATTTTGAAAGCGTGAACATCCATAGCTAATATTTCCTCATCCAGTTGTTGCAATTCTACACCTCTACCTTTGTAAATAGAACGACCGTGTGTACCAACCAGAATATCTCCTGTAGTAGGATGAATGACAACATCATGTACAGGAGCAGCAGGCATCTTATTATTCATCAGCATGAAAGATGCACCACCATCGAGAGATACATACAAACCGTGGTCAGAACCTACATACAAGATGTTTGGATTCTTAGGATCTTCTTTTACTACATTTAAAGGCTCCATTGGAAGATCTTTACCCATTTGGATCCAGCTTTTTCCGTAATCTGTTGATTTGTACAAATAAGGAGTGAAATCGTCCCATCTGTATCCATTCAATACAACATAAACGGTTCCTTTATCATGCATGGAAGCTTGAATTCTACTTACCCACATGTCCTCAGGTAGTCCAGCCGTAATTTTTTCCCAGCTACTACCACCATTTTTAGATACATGTACCAGTCCATCATCAGAACCTACGTACAATAAGCCAAATTTAAGAGGCGACTCATGTATCGTGGATAAAGTCGAAAAGGCTACGTCTCCTTTTTTTCCTCCAGTTGTCAAATCTTCTGAAATGGGTTCAAATGTTTCAGCCTGGTTCATAGACCTGAACACCTTATTAGCACCCATGTAAAGAATATCCTGATTGTGTATAGAAAGGTGAACCGGAGTCTGCCAATTCCAACGCAAAGGGCGTTCACCCAATTGGTGTCGGATATTAATTCGCATGTTTTCCCCAGTCTTGGTGTTTATTCTGAAATAGTTACCAAATTGGAACCCAGTATAAACAGTTGCATTATCTCTGGTGTCTATAGCTACCTGCATTCCATCTCCACCCATTATTCTTTGATAAGGGTACCTTCCTGATCCATGCCAGGAAGTGCTACCCGTACGATACGTATTAGGACCCATCCACACACCATTGTCCTGAAGTCCACCATAAACATTGTAAGGCTCAGCCATATCTACGGCTATATAGTAAAACTGACCAACTGCAGGTGTATTGCACTTACTCCAGTTTTCACCATCATCGTAAGAAATATTGATGCCCCCATCATTACCATTGATTAAATGACCAGGGCGATTGGGGTTGATCCAAAGTGCATGGTGATCTGAGTGTACGTTATCGCCATTAATTGACTGGAAAGTTTTACCTCCATCATCAGAGCGAATAATAGGTACCCCCATGATATAAATTTTATTGACATCATAAGGAGCTACTCTAATTTGACCGAAGTAATAACCATAAGAGTTATACACGGAATTTAAATATCCATCATGTGTTTTTGACCAACTTTTACCCATGTCATCTGAGCGGTATACTTCCAGCCCAACAACACTGGTACCAAATAATAAACTATTCGCGTCCTCAATGTATTCCACTAAGGCTACTGGTTGAATTTCATCTTTTTTCACCATGCTGATTACATTATCAACACTGTATTTTCTTGGAAATCTATTAGAGGATAAATAAGCTTGGATTTTCTTTTTGTCTAATGCCAGAAAGTCTGTTTTGGACATGTCTCTTAAGTCATCCTTTGTCAGAATATCTTCATCTTTATCGGCTTCAGGAGGACGGCGGAAGTAATTGTCTATTGAAGCGTAAAGCGTAACTTTTCCTTGGTCTTCATGTAGCGCTAATCCTATTCTACCAGCACCTTCACCTACTGGAAAACCAGCCTCTTTAGTTGTTAAGAGTTCCCATGTTACTCCTGCATCACTACTTTTATAAATACCTGATCCTTCCCCTGACTCTACAAAATTCCACGAGCGACGAGTTCTTTCCCAAGTTGCAGCGTACAGTTCATCCGGATTCAATGGATTAATAACCATATCTACAGCACCCGCATTTTCATTCACATACAATGTTTTGTTCCAGGTCTTACCACCATCAGTCGTCTTAAAAACGCCTCTTTCTTCGCTAGGTGAGTAAAGGTGCCCCAAAACGGCAACCCATGCAATATCAGGATTAGAAGGGTGTAAAATGATGCGACCAATGTGATGACTTTCTTCAAGACCAGCATGTTCCCAGGTTTTACCTCCATCAAAGCTTTTGAAGATACCTGTACCTGAATAAGAAGATCTACTGGAATTGACTTCACCTGTACCTATCCAGATGATGTCTCTGTCCCAATCAACAGCAATATCTCCTATGGTCATGACCATTTCATCATCAAAAAGAGGTGTGAAGGTGATCCCATTATTTTCAGTTTTGAATAAGCCACCTGAAGAATAGCCTACAAAAAAATGAGAAGGAACTTTCTGGCATAC
>JBCBCD010000211.1:0-9080 GCA_038530915.1 Bacteroidota bacterium | reverse complement strand
AAAGTTGAAATGACAGATCCAAATCGATAAGTTATTCTTTGACCATTACTAAGATTAATATTTTGCAGAAAATGAAAACACACCTAAAACAAAACAATGATTCCAAGGCATCTGCTCATGTAAATGTCAGGAATAATGATACCAAAGAAAGTATTGCTGGCCTTAGTTTTCCGGCACCAGATCTTGCAATGAATATCTCTCAAATAGTTGCTCCTATCCAAAGAGTTAGTACAGAAGAACTTACCACTACTTCATTTGGTGCTGACGATCTGGCATCTAATACAGATGACGACCTGGTCAATTTTTATTTCATTCTGGATGAATACAAAGAGACTTTGAGTCCTTCTGATGCGGAATATCAACAGATAAGTAATAAAATTTTTACTGTTCGTGCAGAAATTTCTAATCGACAAATTACCAATGCGGGAGCAGATGTCAACTTAAGACAATCAATAAGTGCTGAACTCATCGATTATACACGTGCACTTATTGATGTTTATCCTACAAAAATTACAGACTTTGCTCATCAGGCAGATCTCGGAACAGCTGAAAAAGTTCGGATAGTAGGAGCAGTAGCTGCTGCTGTAGCGAACATGGAAGTGCTATTAGGGACGATTCACTATGATGGTGGAGATTGGGAACCTCCTTCAACCAGCGATACACAAGGCTCAGGCACTTATGGAAACAACCGCAACAGAGGTTATATGGTTGATAATTACACAGGGAAAAGTGGAAACCAATCTGGAATCGATTGGTGTTCAAGATTTGCCACTACAGCCTTGGCAAGTATTTCAGGTAATAATTCATTATTGGCTAGTTCTGGATACAAGATTGCCAATCCGGGAGAGTTTGATGGCATTGATATAGATTATGATAATGCCCAAGGTGGTGCATTTGTTGGAACAAACAGATCTCGTAATGCCAATGCCAACTCTGCAAGTGGTAATTACAATACATGGGCCAACTTACGACAAACTTTGTCAAATATTGATAACGGCACAGATACAAGCCAAACCAAGAATCAAGTGGTAGATAACTTCTTTTCGACCGAAATCCAACCACAAGCAGGTGATATTGTAATATTGCGAAGAGGGTCTGCCAATCAGAATTCTTTTTCAAATGATGATCCTGACACGTCTTCAAATGAAGCCTTCCAAAGTCATACTACTATGGTGGATCGACTGGAAGGGCGTACCATCCATATTATCGAAGGAAACCATGGCAATCGTGCTCAACAAACCCGTTCTTTTGACTTGACAGATCCGTCTGATGTGGAAGAAATCGTATACATTGCAAGGCCAAGTTTGACCAATTATATGGGGAATAGTTCTTACGAGAGCACAACTTCTTACACAGAAGCAGATCTGCTTGACCCCATTAATCACATCAATACTCAGTTGGAGCGGATGATTTGATCAAATATTTATTAAAGTATCTCCTCAAACTGTTAATTTCTCTTTTTTTTTACGTCTTTTATAATAGCTATTAAAGCCGACAACCTGTTGTAACCTATATCAATACAAACAAATGTATTCTACTCGTTTCATTGTTTTACTTCTTTTGCTATCCTTTTCTGCAAAAGCTCAAATCGCTAAGTACAATTTCAATACTGATTTTACAGACAGCATCGGTAGTTTTGATGCTACACCATTAAATAATCCGGTCATTGAGCAAGCTGGTTATTTATCTATTGCCGGTGAAAGTATGGTAACGCTTCCTACCGAATTGAATGCTGATTTTTTTGCCAATAGTAGCATTCAGATCAGCTTTGATTTTTATGTAGATGAAAATTTAGATGAAAATGAAGTGTATGCTATACTTATTAGTGCGTCGGAACCTATTAATTTGCCCATTTGGGAAGAAAAAGGGTTTAGACTACTCGTAGATAGAAATGCTATTATTTTCAATTACGGTAGTGGGGATTATAGTGCTAATTATTCCTGGGAAGCTGTCCAGGATATAGAACGTGAGAAGTGGCATAATTTGGTGTTAACCATAGATTCAGTCAATGAAGTCTTCAATGTACAACTAGATGGTGTAGGAACGACTGAGTCCTTTGATGAATTTTTGGATTTCAATGGTTTCATATCAGCCGTCAAAAACAATCTTATTACAATTGGTGGAACGAATGGTACAAAAAGAAGTCGTTACAAAATAGGATTTGACATAGACAATCTGACCATTTACAATCAGGTGCAGGATCAAGCTGATCAGGTGAATGACTTTTTTCAAGAGTTGATACAAGTACTAAATGGGGAACTCAGCTTGAGTGATCAATACATTAAGGAAGGATTAGACAATTTTGAGACCAATGCCTTTTTTATCGATTACAGTGATGTAGTGAGTGTATTAATGAATTATTCTCAACTGTATGAAGAAAAAAATCCGCCACTATACGAAGACGAAACGCAATACAATAAATATGAACTCCCTGTAATGGGTAGGGCCTTACAAGTAGCTCAGAGTTTTATTTTTCAACAAGCTTATGTAGCTGACCAAGTTGAAAACATGCAAGGCGTTGTCTTTGAACACCATGAGGTAGCACCAGGTGCGGTAAAAAATAATACTGCAAGAGTTCCCAATGCAACAGTAGACGTTAATGGGACTTATAATGTAGATATAGCAGCTCAGTTGACGGATCAAAGTAGGGTTGTTCGACCTACTGGTTATTATGTAGCTGCAGGTGATCTAGTAACGATTACTGTTCCTCAATCTGCAGTTAACACAGGACTTTCCATCATTGTTGGATCTCATTTTCGCAATATGGATTATGATTACATTGGTTCAATAAATCGATTCCCTGATATCTCGGCTGAGTTCCCTGTTCAGTCTACGCAAATGACGGTTGCGAATCCATTTGGCGGAGGGATTTACCTGAAAGTCCCTGATGGAACAAATGTAGGATGGTTTGAAATGACCATTCAAAATGCGATCAAATCTCCCTATTTCTCCTACAGAGCCGGAAGAAAAACGGATGTAAATGCCTGGTTGCAAGAGGTAGCCAACACAGGAGCTCCCTGGGCAGATTTTGAATCTGATAAATTTATGTTTACCATTCCAATAGAAGAGGTGAAAGGCATCACTAAGCCCGATGAGATTATGGCAAGATGGGATGAAATAATGGATGCCATAAGACTGGTAGGGGGAAGGCCGGTTGATCGGCCCAGAGCTGAATACTATTCTTTTGACACTCGCCTGGTAACTCCCGCTTATGGAGCTGGTTATCCTGTAGTCATTCCAACTTGGGAAATGAGAGGCGATGAAAGATGGAACCCATTGACAGTTCTGGATACTCCACCAAATTCCATTTTGTTTCACGAAATGGGGCACAATCATTTGCAGCCCACATTAGACTTTGGTCCTGATTTTTATTCTTGTTGGTACATAGAAGCCGAGACGATTGTTCATATGTTGGCCTTTTCTGTCTATAATAATGTTTATGGAATGGATATGAACACCGCTTTTTCTGAGTCAGGCACTTGGACTAAGTTCGATTTTAATGATGCCTGTTTTGATTGGATCATTAGTTCCAATTTCAGGCAAGGTTTGCCAATGCTTTATGATGAGCAGGCTCCTATGGAAGATAAAGAAATGTTGAAATATCAATTTAGAGGCTGGGCAAAATATGGTGACATTGCCCGCTTGTATGGTTGGGAAGGCTTAAGTGCAGTAAACGGAGCTTTTTACACCGCAAACGAGCAAGCAGTGGGTACAGTTTGTGAAGATCGACCTTTTATCATTGGAAGAGATGAATACATCAAAGCTGCTTGTGAAGCTTTGGGTGAAAATGTAACACCACTTTTCCATTTCTGGGGAATCAATCCAAGTGATTCATTAGCAAAAGAAATGGAGCAATATCCGAAAAGTCAAAAGGTAAAAGCCTTGATAGAAAAATACCGTTGTGAGGTAGCTCCCACTTCTTATGACGACTATTTGTTGTATCACGACAGAATACATCCACGTGCAGATTATCAGCAACCCAGATACGATTTATACATCAGAGAATTTGATAATTCCTATGTAACGGCTATTCAAAATCAATTTGATTTTGTTTTAACAACTTACGGCTTAGATGGTCCTGCCTCACCATCAAATGTTACCTATGATCAAATGGGTAGTGCCATCACCCTGGAATGGGAAGATAATGCTACAAACGAGAGTGGATATTACATCAAGCAACGTCAGCTGCCCAGTGGCACTTTTGAAGTGATTAAGACCGTTTCGGCTAATGCAACTTCTGAATTAGTAGAAGTGAAGGCCATTGGTTCCTATGAATTTCAAGTGGTTGCCTTCAATCAAGATGGATTGGAATCCAATACTTGCGAAACTAAATCTTTACAGGTGACTGTAAATGAGATTACCACTTCTTCAGAAATAGTGATGAATGATGGTTTGGTAGAAGTGTTTCCCAATCCTGCTTCAGATCAGATCGTTATAGAAAACAATACGGATGGTCAATTGAAACAAATGACCCTTTTTGATATTACTGGTCGAGTGAGAGCACAATGGGCATTGAAGAATATGGATAAACAGCAACTTTTCATCTTACCTAATTTATCCAGCGGGATATATATTGTGAAAATTTGGGATCAGCAAGATCGTTTGAGGAATGTGAAGTTGATTGTAGAATAGGGGATAATCACGATGGAGTACCATAGAATACGATTAAGTCCTCTATGGTACTCCATTGTGAATTCAACTTATTTTGTATTTTCAAGACAAAGCTTGAAATATGAAACCTCTCTTTCTATCACTACCTTGTTTGTTGTTTTCCATCTTTACATTTGCACAAAAACATTCGGGCCAACCTTTTACCATTGGTGAAACCATTTCCTTCCATTCGGATGTCTTGAATGAGCAACGATTACTAAACATTTACCTACCTAACAATTACAATTCAAATGATACTATAGAATATGATGTGATTTATCTATTAGATGGATCTGTTGATGAGGATTTTATTCATATTGCAGGTATTGTACAATTTGCAAACTTTGAATGGATAAATCTCATTCCTAAGTCCATTGTTGTTGGCATTGAGAATGTAGACCGACAAAGAGATTTTACCTACCCAACTTCAGTAAAAGAAGATAAAGATCATTTTACGACTTCTGGGGGCTCTGCTCAATTTATGAATTTTGTTGAAAAAGAGGTTCAGACTATGATCAATCAGAAATATAGGGTTAACAATATGAAAACTCTAATCGGTCAATCTTTAGGTGGATTAATGGCAACAGAGTTTTTGATGAAAAAACCAGACCTTTTTGACAATTACATCATCATCAGCCCTTCCCTATGGTGGGACAATGAATCTTTGCTTAAAGCAGAACCAAAAATAACAGATAACATTAAAGCAATTTATATAGGCGTGGGAAAAGAAGGAGAAGTAATGGAACGAGTGGCAAAGGAATTACATGATAAAATTGATAGGAGTGAGAAAAAAAACGCTAAGTTGATGTTCCAGTTTTTTGAAAAGCACGATCATGGTGATGTGTTACATCAAGCAGTTTACGACGCTTTTGAGAAAATTTATAAACCTTAGAAAGTATAGAATAAAAGTTAAAACCAAGCTGTAAAACTTTAGATAACTTCAAAGGTTAGAAAATAGAAAAGTAACAATATGAACAAGAAATTAATTATCAATGTATTATTCATCTCTTCCGTTGTTGCATTCATCTCAAGTATTGCCCTTAGAGGAGTGATTCAAAATCATGATTTGTTAAATGGTATTGGTTTTCTGTTATTTATAATTGCTTTCGTTTGGTATGAAGCAGAAAGAAGGAAGAATCAATCATTAAATGAATAAAATCTAATGGCTAACAAATTCTGGAACAGCGAAAAGATTCTAAGCCTTTCGGCTATGTTCATCAGTTTGATTACCCTAATTGTATTCATTTATCAGACTGACTTGATTAGAGTGGAACAGCATAAGTCTGTTTATCCTTATCTTTCTATTTCAAATGGAGGTAGTGGGAGCACTACCTATCGTTATATCCTTGAAAATAAAGGCATTGGTCCTGCTGTCTTGACATCAATAAAAGTTACTGATGCCGATGATAAGGTTTATGATGATATTATTCATTACCTGGCTGAAAAGTTAGTGACAATAAATGATACTACTATTGGTTTTTATCACACCAATTTGGCAGTTGGACGAATGATAGCTGAAAAAGAAAGTGTAGAAATTGTCAAAATGAACGATCCTAGAGTGGAAGCGGCAAATACCATGAGAGGGATATTAAACGATATGGGAGCCGTAATAGAAATAGAATATGAATCCATCTATGGTGATAAATGGCTGTTGACTTCAGAACAAAGTATACCGATAAAAAAATAGTAAAATATAATCAACCTAAGCTATGAAATCCTATCTATATTTTTCATTAGTAGCCATTTTTGCATTATTAATGATTACCAACTGTTCAAGTGGACAGGTAAATGATGATCACCCTGGCAAGTTTTTAGTCATCCGAAAAAATTTCAGCAACTCAAATATTGATGGCTACAATTTATATGTTCCTAATTCATGTACTAAGGATGCTGAAGCCTTCCCGGTAATCGTTTTTTTGCAGGGAGGTCTTGGTGTTGGGGGAGATGTTAGCAAAATTATGAATTGGGGACTTCCAATGAAGATCAAAGAGACCAAAGAGTTAAAGACAGAAATTGATCAACTAAGAGCCAATACTTTTGTAGTTATTATGCCTCACATGATAGGTGGTCAATTTTATGATCATCCAGAGTCCATAGATGCCATTTTAGATGAGGTAATTGACAACTACAATGTTGATGAAAGTAGAATTTATCTCACCGGTTTGAGTAGAGGTGGATATGGTACTTGGGGAATAGCTAATAAAATGAGAGAGCGATTTGCTGCTATTGCCCCAATTGCCGGAGGACCTTTGGGATCAGTTGATAATGAAAAATTTAGTGACCTTCCTATTTGGGTAGCACATAATCCTGCTGATAATATGGTCAAATATAGAACTTCAAAAAGAGCAGTTAACAGAATAGAGGAGTATATTGGTGCTGAGTTTCATAAAAGTAAAACGGTAGGATCTGCTGATTTTAAATCTAATGATCGCATTTTTACTTCAAGTCGCAATGATATCAAACCTCATGATGCTTGGACAGAAATGTACAACGAACCCAACTTTTACAAATGGTTGTTGAGGTTTAAGAAATAAATCATACCTAAAAATAATCTTAAGATTATCCATTATTTTGAAATGGCTGAAACCTTATACTTATATTATCTCTGTTTTTAACAAGAGAGAATAATGAATACATTAGCGATTTTAACTGTCCTGCTTTTTGGCATAGGTGCGGTACAGGGGACCGTATATGGAATGATACTATGGAACAATCAATCTCACAACCAATACGCCAACCGTATATTGGCCATACTGCTGTTTTTGCTCTCCTATCGTTTAATTGTCGAAGCCATGCAAATATTTGGCTTAGGGCAGTACGATACCTGGTATTATTTTATGCTGGATTTGAATTGGGTGAACGGCGCACTCTTGTTTTTTTATGTAAAAGCATTAGTTACTCCTGACTTTAAAATTTCACGTAAAGATTGGATTCATTTTTTACCTGTAATGCTACAATTATCTATAAGTATCTTTGTCAGGCTACAAAATCTATATTGGGATGGTACTAGAGAAAGTTTAAGTTGGTTAGGATATTGGGGATACATCATTTGGATGAATCAACCCACTATTTATGTAGTGGCTAGTTTATTGATTATTTTTTATTCGTTTAAGTCGCTTCAGTTATTGCAAACGCCTATTCAAAATATTGAACTAAAAAATGAAAGAGTCAAATGGATTAAAACCATAGTAAGGTCTTTTAAGTATTATTTTTCGATTGTCCTTGCTGTTTTAATCCTGGATTTCTTGGTATTTAAGTTCACCAATTATAAAGGTTGGTATTATTATTTCACTAGCTTTTACTATTATCCATTTTTCTGTGGATTGTCGATACTTACTTACTGGATCGGCTTGGAAGGCTTCAAAAGGAGAGATGAAAAGGGCATCATCATCATTAAGGAGTATGAAGCTTCAAAAAAGTCTCAATTGTCTAGTCTGGCCGCCGCTTTAGAAAAACTTATGGAGGAAAAAAAACTATTTACCAATCCCCAACTTACAGTGAGCCTTTTGGCGGATGAATTACAAACCAAGCCTTATTTGATCTCTCAATGCCTAAAAGAAGTCTTTCAAACAAAATTTACAGACTATATCAATTTGTTAAGAATTAAAGAAGTAAAACGTTTATTGGTCCTTCCTCAGTCAAAAAACCTTACCTTATTGGCCCTGGCTTTTGAAGCTGGCTTCAACTCCAAATCTTCATTTAATCGTGCAGTAAAAAAACAACTAGGAATTTCTCCTCGCGAATTGAAAGAACAAATTCAAGGTGTCAATTAGAAAAATGGACCCTTTTTTAAGTGCTAAAGAGGTGTCAATTTATGAAATGGAACGCTTTATAATGGCTTAATGGCTAGGTTTGAAGTGTATTCAAAGAGACCTCCTTATGAAACAATTTCTATTTACTGTGATCTGTATTGGTATATTTAGTTGTTTGTTACTCCTTGCAATAAGTAGAATAAAAGAATATATGGATGCTCCCATTGAATATGAACAGGTTGTTCATTACAAAGATCAGCCTTTTTACCAAATTAATATTTATCGTTAAACTTAAGGACATGAAAGCCAAATTGATAGTAGCAATCATTTGTTTTAGCTGTGCGCTTATGGGACAATCCTCTATTCCTAGCTTTAAATTTCAAAAGCGTTCTATTTTTAAAATCTCCAAGGAAACTCCTCACAAATTTGGATACTTGAAAGTGTTTGAAAATAGATCTGATCCCAATAGCAATATCATTGAATTACCTTTTTACATCTTCAAAAGCAGAAGTGCCAACCCAAAACTTGACCCTTTGATTGTTTTAACCGGAGGGCCCGGAAATTCAATAATGAGCAATGCTCGATGGATGAAATACTGGCAATATCTCGATGACAGAGATTTAATCCTTTTTGAACAACGTGGGACCACTTACGCTAAACCACATTTAGCCTGTCCTG
>JBCBCD010000210.1:0-9083 GCA_038530915.1 Bacteroidota bacterium | reverse complement strand
ATTGACGAGTTGCCTGAGGTCTCTGATCTTTTGTCTTTGTGCTAAAGCATTACTCAAAAGAACTTTATCGTTCTGAAAAATGAAATGAGATCTTCTTGTCCTTTGTCTCTTGTCTTTAGTAGACTCCTCTTAGTTGTGAAAGCTTGAAAATCAATCAAATTAAAGTAATGCTTTAGCACAAAGACAAAAGATCAGAGACCTCAGGCAACTCGTCAATTTTTATCATGAGTTAGAGCATGCTTCTTGTGATGATTACATGCACTCTTACTATTCTATCATGGAATAAGCAGGCAGAGTCAAAAACTCTGTAAATTCTTCCTGCTTGACAAGTTGATCAAAGAGTTGAATGGCCTCTTCAAATCGTCCGTTGGAATAGGCATCCTCCCCTATATAAGTCTTGATTTTTTCCAGTTCTTCCGGAAGTAATTCCTTGTACAAGTCATAGGTGACCTGGCGTCCATCCTCTAATTGTCCTCCTCTGTGAATCCACTGCCAGACTTGCGTACGGGATATTTCGGCTGTAGCGGCATCTTCCATGAGGTGATAGATAGCTGCTGCACCATTTCCTCTTAGCCAACTCTCTATATATAGTATGCCCACATTAATGTTTTTCCGTAAGCCAGCTGCTGTAATGATTCCTTTTAGAGGAGTGAGTAAATCTTCAGCCGTTATTTGAATGTCTGCTCTTAGGTTGGTGATTTGATTTTGGCTAGGCATGTATTCATCAAAGACATCCATTGCAATGGAGACCAAGCCCGGGTGGGCCACCCATGTCCCATCATGACCTTCTTTTACTTCACGCAATTTATCAGTGGTCACCTTTTTCAAAGCGGCATGATTGGCTTTTGCATCATTTTTAATTGGAATTTGTGCTGCCATACCTCCCATGGCGTGTACGCCACGTTTATGACAGGTTTTTATAACCAATTGTGAATAAGCTTTCATAAAAGGTACCGTCATTCCTATTTGGTCCCGATCAGGCATCACATAGCCGGGTACATTTCTAAAGCGTTTGATGAAGGAAAAAATGTAATCCCAACGTCCACAGTTGAGGCCCGCCGAGTGATCACGTAATTCATACAAGATTTCATCCAGTTCAAAACTTGCCAGTATGGTTTCTATCAATACGGTGGCTTTGATGGTTTTTTGGGGTACTCTTAAATAGTTTTGTGCAAAGACAAATACATCATTCCACAGCCTGGCTTCTAAATAGCTTTCTAATTTGGGTAAGTAGAAATAGGGGCCGGAGCCTTTTTCAATCAAACTTTTTGCATTGTGGAAAAAGTACAAGCCGAAGTCTACCAAGCTACCACTCATCGCTTCTCCTTTATATATCAAATGCTTTTCTTCCAGGTGCCATCCTCTTGGTCTTACCAATAAAGTGGCTACTTGATTATTGAGCTGGTAGGTTTTGCCTTTTCTTTTGTCTTCAAATGTGATAGTCCTCTCTATGGCATCAGTTAAATTGATTTGCCCTTGAATGGTATTGAACCAATTGGGAGTATTGCTATCCTCAAAATCAGCCATGAAGACCTTAGCTCCAGAATTGAGTGCATTAATAACCATTTTGCGATCTACAGGTCCTGTAATTTCCACCCTACGGTCCAATAGATCTGCTGGCAATGGTGCAGCTTTCCAGTTTCCTTTTCTAATAGGTGCCGTATGTGCTAAGAAATCAGGCATAATGCCACGATCGATTTCTTCTTGTCTTTTAAGGCGTGCCTCTAATAAGGATTTCCTACGTTCATTAAATAATTGATGCAGCTCTATTAAAAACCGGAGAGCTTCCTTACTCAACACCCTTTCAAAGTTTGATTCATAAGGTGCTTCAAAACGTAAACCATCCAAGGCAGGATATGTCTTTGTGGGTATTTCCATTTTCTTTGGCTTTATTATTTTCCGCAATCTATAAGAAATCAACCAAAAGAGGAAATTCCTCTAAAAGAAATATTGCCACAAAAAAACTACCTTTACGCTATGATTTCGGATAACGATATGATAAAGATGGTATTTGGCTTTAAAGTCAAATACCTCAGACAAAAAGCAGAATTTTCATACCAGCAGTTGGCTGACCTAACGGGCCTGTCTACCTCCTATTTACACGATATTGAGAAGGGCAGAAAATATCCTAAAGTGGATAAAATCAATAACTTGGCTTCAGCACTAAAAGTGGACTATGACTTCATGGTGTCAAAGAAGGCATCTAAGAAATTACAGCCTGTAATTGACTTTTTGACATCGGATTTCCTTAAAGATTTTCCACTAGAATGGTTTGGAATCAACCCTCAAGAGCTATTCGAATTGTTCTCAAAAACGCCTGATAAGGTCAATGCTTTCATCAATACCATCTTAAAAATCACTCGAAATTATCAGATGGAAAGTGAACGCATTTACCTGGCTGCTTTGCGTTCTTACCAGGATATGTACGACAATTATTTTGAGGAAATAGAAACTGCGGTTAAAACTTTTAAGACACAAAATAAGCTCAAAAAACAAGTCCCCTACTCTACTTCTTATCTGGAAAACTTGTTGTTTAGAAACTACTCCATCAAGACCGATAGAAAGGTTTTAAACAAGTATAAAGCATTAAAAGGCAAACGATCTTATTTTTCTCAAGCCAAAAAAAACTTATACATCAACAACAACCTTAGTCCGGCTCAGGAAAACTTTCTAATTGGACGTGAAATAGCTTTTCAATATTTAAAAGTTGAAGAACGTCCGGTATTGACAAGGATAGGGGCAATCAACTCTTTTGAAAAACTCCTCAACAACTTTAAAGCTTCCTATTTCTCAGTAGCCTTGCTAATGGATGAAGAAAGCCTTGTCCATGATATTAAAACCTTAATGTCAAAAGCACGCTGGGAAAACAGCCATTTTTTAAATTTACTTACCAAATATGATGTAACTCCGGAGATGTTACTCCAAAGAATGACCAATATTCTTCCACAACATTTTGATATCCGCAACTTGTTTTTCATCCGCTTGGCCAGCGAAAACGACTTAAAGCGCTATCGAATGACCAAGGAGCTCCACCTTGCACAAGCGCAAAGTCCCTATGCCAACGAACTCAACGAACACTACTGTAGAAGGTGGGTATCAGTAAATATCATCAAAAAACTAGGGGCCGATTTTAACCGAAAAGACCAACACTCCCCCATCGCAGACGCACAAATATCGTCCTACTACCAAACCAACAATCAATATTTGTGTATTTCCATAGCCAAAACAGATGCACGAAATCTAAATGATCCTTCCAGCGTAACCATTGGCCTACTTATAAATGAACAGACCAGAAAGATGATCCGATTTTTGTCTGATCCCAAACTACCGATAAGAGAAGTCAGTACAACTTGTGAGCGCTGTGCCATTCCAAATTGTGAAGCTAGAGTAGCCAGGCCCATTGCACTAGAAAGATCTAATCAAAGGATATTAGAGCAAGAAGCGATGAAAGAGATAGATCAAGGAAGTTGATGATTACAATTTGATCTAACTTAAAAGGAAAAGAGTAGGGTTTTTGCGCACAAAAAGTACGCAAAAACTATATTCTTATTTACTACCAAATTCATAACCCACTCCTGCAAACCTTCCTTTAAATTTAAGACTTACGGGAGAGCCTTTGCCTGTAAAGGAAATTTTATAACTAACATTCATGATTGGACCTCCATTAAAAGTATTGCTTCCTACCTGTTTAACCCATAAAACAGATTTATCGGTATTATATTCTCCGTTTGTACCAGTAAGTACTTGAGTGCCTGCCCCGGAGTGTACTGTAATATTTGTGATATTCTCGACTTGCAAAGATTGTCTTACTGATACCGATAGGTAAGCGTCTTTTGGAACAGAATGATATGCAAATCGGTCAGGATCACTGGCCGTTCTACAAGCATCCCAATAGATGGTCTTATCTGGGAAAATTTCAAGAATAGTGCTTAATTTTAAAGGATTTTGCTCTGTATATTTACTTAAAGACATAAGTAGTTCACCTGTTCCTACATCAAAAATTCCACATTCACTTGGCCAGTCCTTTGCAAACCAACATTCATAATCATAGGTGAATTCCCCTCCTTTTACTAGCTGTTGAAAAGGAGTCTTTGGCATTGTATTTTTCGATAAGCTAGATAGCACTAATCGACCTTCATTGTCCGTAAGGATGGTATCATCCGGTACAAAGTACATACAGTTTGATCCTTGAGGAACTTTCAAATCAGCTTTTTGATTGTTCCATCTTCCTCCATGTGCCGAAACAATTACCCCTGGAAGTACCTTATCTTGTTTTCCATTAAAACCTTTAAATCTATTATTTACCATCTCCATGTTAGCAAGCTGACCTATTTTTATTCCTTCCATCTTGATAGCCACTTTAATCGTATCTTCTTTCTCAAGTTCATAGATTTTCTCTGTAGGTAAATCAATAGCCAACGTAACAACAAATGGGACGGAATAACAGAAAAAACTTCCTTCAGGAGGATCGCTGGCAAGGAATAGATTGTATTGGTATTCTGTTGACTTTTTTCCTTTCTCAAGGAAGGAAATCCAGGAAAAATCTTTTTGTTCTCCTAAATTGAGCAGTATGTTATCAACGAATGTCATGAGCATTTCTTGTTGTACTACGTTCAACTCAGCTCCCCAAAATTCAACGATTTGTTTGTGTATTGTTTCAATGACATCTTTTACTGTTAACTTTTCTTCACCGAACTCCTTTTTCAAAGTAGCAGCAACTGTAAGATTATCCTTAGTTTTTATGGTATTGATCATACTCTCATTGGTAATTCTACCCTCTTTATTGGCTGCTCCATCCATCAAGCTAGCTGTTGATTCTGCTAATGCCAATATAGTAGGATTATTGATGGCCAATAATCGTTCCAATCGATCAATATTCTTTCTTTCTGTCTCCAATAGATATATTTTTCTATTTTTTATGTTTTTTTTCATTTTTATGTTTTTAACAAATGGTTATTTGATAATTCTATTCATCCTACTTCCTTCATTTTGAGTAAAGCAAAAGTGATGACTTAGAGAGGAAGGTTTGACAACAAACTTTGTTGCCAAACCTACCTCCCAATACATTCCTTGCTTCATTCAATATATTGAATTGAAAGCATTCAAAAGCTTTAGTCAGATAAGCTATTTAATAAGCTCCGTTTGCAAGCAAATTCTTAAGGATGTGCTCAGTTACCTGTTCTTCAACAAACGTTATCACTTTAAGCGATTTTACGTTTACCTTGTAAGAAACTTTATCTTTTAGTTTGATGAATAAAACTTGCTCTTTGTCAATGTCAGCTGTAATTTCAAAGCTCATAGGTAAACCATAAAGGAAGAGACCAGTTTCAAGATTTTGTACTGCAAACAAAATGTTATATTGATAAACTGTTTTATGCGCCTCTTCTTTTTTCCAGAATATCCATGCATCTCCTTCTTGTGGAGCTAAGTTGACAAAAGCATCTTGGATAGCAGCAGTAACAGCAGCCAAGTTTTTTGGATTCATAACGATATCAAGGACATCGTTGAACAGATGAGTCAATTGCTCTACCATTGCTGATACACTATTATTGGTCTGTTCTTTAGTAGTGTTTAAGGTTTCAATAATAGAATATATTTTTGACTCCTTGATGGCATTAACTGCTTCTTCTATATTTAGGGTCAAGTCCTTAGGGTTAACAAACTGTGTAAAGAACTGAGACATTTTGAAAGCTGCGCCAGCTGCTTTAGGGTCTGTAATCGCAAAAATTGACTCAAATTTTAATTCCTCCTCTGCTTGTTGTAGAATAACAACTCTTGAAGGGAAGGCCTTGTCTAAGGCTTTAGTTACTGACTTTGCTTGAATCATAGTATCCATAAATTGATAATTAAAAGGTTATTGAATAGAATTTTTTATTTGTAAGACTTTATTAAACCGTATTTTAAACTAGTATTAGGCTCAAATTAGAGCAATCCTAATACTACTTTTGACATCAGTTTTCCTGCTTTTAGTCCTTCCATGTGCACTGTAAATGAAATCTCATCTTTAATGGTGATGAATAAGACACGCTCATATTCTCTGTAAATAGTGATGGTTAACCCAAGAGGTAAGCCTAATACATATTGACCGGTTTCAGGAGTTTGAACAGCAAATAATAAGTTGTAACGGTAAGTAGTTTGATGGCCACTCTCCTTGGCCCAAAATATCCATGCATCTTCTTTTTGAATGTTTAGGTTGACAAAGACATCAGCTACGGCAGCATAAATTTGATTGACTAAGGCAACATTGACCGTAACTCCTATTACATTTTTCAAAAAATCAGTCATCTGCTGCACAATCAATGCTACCTCAAAATCATTCCGAACAAAGTATTGATTGATTTCATTGTAAAATGCCATATCAGGCTGACTCTTTACTAAGCTAATCGCCTTTTGCATATTGAACCTCAGGTCAGAGCTTATTGCCTGATCAAATAGGTTGCTCATACTAAATGCAGCTTGTGCAGCTCTTGGATCAGTTATTGCAAATATTTCCTCTAATTTTGGTATTGGTTCATCTACTAAGAGATGAATTACTCTTGCTTGAAGGTTTCTTTTGATTTGAGGTGCTCCCATTTTTGATAAATTATAAATGACTAAATGAATACATGCTTTTGTGAAATGAACTCGAGATATATGTTTACTAAAAACATCAGTTCAAATATGTCATAATGTTTACCCTCTTGGAAAGCCGACTTTTACGGGATTTAATCAAACAGGTAAACTTGAGTAAAGCGAGCATCAAAAAGCAGTAGAGTATAAGACAATTATAACTACTATAAAAAACACGTATTTATACGTGTTTTTATACCCAAAACTTCGTGATTTAATAGCACACCTACAACATAAACCACTATAAATGAATTCATTAAACACATTAATTAAAAGCATCGAATAAAAGCAAAAATGTAAAGGTTGTATTTTTGCAATCAGGTGTTATTACTAACTAAAACAAATACCGGCATGTTACTACCTCCAAAAGAAGTTGCTTCTTATGTAGAAGCCTGGCAACGTTGCAATCCTAATCATGTTCCAAATCTTTTTTATGCTTTTAATGAAGAAAACACACAAACTGAAAGAGTTGTCTCTTACAAGCTTGGAATGGAGGAAGTCCAGCAGTTAAGAAAGCTGAACCCAAGTGAGATCAGGATTCATATGGGATGTCGTTCTGGCATTGATGATTCCAATGTCCAACAAATACCTCCATTTGCACCTATTCTACAGGCCTATAAATCCGGTCTAAACAAATATGAAAATTGCCTTTCATTAAAATGGGACCCCACTCCTTCCTTTTTAACCAAAGACTTGTTTTCCGTAAATAGTGGTGTAGATCAAATTCCCCCTGAAGCTGCATATCTCTTCATACTAGCATGGTTAGAATGTAGTTATTCAGACCTTGCCAATCCATTTGAAGCCATCACGACTAATCTTGTGAAAAGGGTTAAATTTTATAGTTTTGAACAAGAAGAAACTAAAGAGATTATAAAATCTATCAATCGTATGCCCGATGGAGCGTATCTTTATATCCACTTGGGAGTAGGTATTAGTGTAAGGCAACATCCTTTTAGTTTCAGACCAGTATTACAAGTCGTACCATTGGAGAGTAGTTTTGATGATGATGGTGATGATGGTGATTTCTATGATTTCTCAAACCCTTGCCCTCCTAAATGCGGATAAATAGCAACAGCATTTGTAGTTATGAATGATGAGTTTGCCTATGGAATTATGGAAGTGTCTGGTTTTTCAATTGGGTTACCAGCACTAATTGGTTTTCTTTTCTTTAGAAGGTTAAATATTGATCAAAGAAACCTTTACTATCTCATCTTGATTTCTTTATTGTTTGAACTTTTAGGATGGTACATAGGCAAATTTTTTCCTCTTAAGACCAACCTTCCATTGCTTCACATCTTCACTATCTTACAGTTTTATCTCCTGATTAATGTTTATCGAAGACATATAATAAATGTCGTCTCTAACAGAATGATAAATATTTGCATTATCCTATACATAATCATTGCTGTGGTCAGTGGAATCTTTTTAGATGGTCTTTTAAAATTCAACACACTTGCAAGATTAATACAAAGTATTGTTGTTATTGTACTGTGTATATTTTTCTACTATAAAACCCTCCAAGAACTCAACATTACTAAGCTCGAAAGAGAACCTATGTTTTGGATTTCATCAGGCCTATTAATTTACTTTTCAGGAAGTTTGCTTATTTTCATAGCAAGTAATTATTTAATTAATTACAATGACTACTTATTTACAATCTGGGGGACTCACGCACTATTAAACATAACTAACAACATTTTTTACACTATTTCATTATGGGTCAAACCTCAGAACTAGAATCAGCTGTATATCTTTTGTTGGTCGGAATCATTGGAATGTTGGTATTAGCAATGGCTATTATTTTATTTTTTTTAATCTATCAGAAACGATTGTCTGCACAGCAAGAGAAAATTGTTGCTCTAAAAATTGAACATCAAAAAGATCTGTTACAAGCCATTTTAAGAGCACAAGAATCTGAACGCAAACGTATTGCCAACGATTTACATGACAGTATTGGATCCACTTTATCCGCAGTCAAACTTTTCTTCAATCAATTAAATCCAAACACAGACCAGCAAACCTATTCTCAATTAAAACAGCAGATTAAAGTTTCTTTAGATGACACCATAACTAATATTCGAATCATTACTCAAAATTTACTTCCTACAAGCCTTGAGAAGTATGGTCTAATTGCTGCAACGGAAGATTTGTGTCATCAACTGAATCAACTTTCAAAAATTAATCTTAAATTTAATTATAATAGAAACGAACGCTTTAATCATGATATAGAAATTACCACTTACAGAGTGATACAGGAGTTAATAAACAATACATTGAAACATGCTGAAGCAAATACTATTAAAATAGAATTTAATATTGAACATAAACACCTAGAATTAATCTACCTCGATGATGGACATGGATTTGAAATCAACAACTCATTATTACTTAAAAATAATCACAAGGGATTTGGGCTAAAAAGTATTGAAAGCAGGTTAAATTAAGAAGATGCTGACCATTGATGATTGGTTGAC
>JBCBCD010000209.1:0-9116 GCA_038530915.1 Bacteroidota bacterium | reverse complement strand
CAAGATTATCAATCTTAGTTTTAGAAATTCAGGTATCATCACGCAATTGAATATCAAACTGGGTCAAAAAGTAAGAAGAGGACAGCTCCTGGCTAAGTTGGACAATGTACAAGCACGATTGGCTTACGAACAATCTGTTACTCAATTAAACAGTGCCGCCTCTCAAATGAATACGGCAAAACTCAATTTAAACAGAGTAAGGGCCCTTTATGAAAAAGGGAGTGCTTCACTTAGTGATTTTGAAGCTGCCAAAAACTCTTATAAAACAGCCGAAGAAAGTTATAATTCGGCCCAACGAGGTGTAGACATCCAAAAAGAACAAATTCAATACGGCTACATCTATGCTCCCGAGTCAGGAACTATAGCTACTGTTGCTGTAGAAATCGACGAAAATGTACAACCCGGTCAAGCCATTGCGGTACTCAATTCGGGATCAGACATGGAGATTTCATTAGGTATTCCTGAAAGTATCATTAATGGCGTTGAGCAAGATATGGAAGTAGAAGTAGGCTTTATCTCCTTACCGGGAGAAACTTTCACTGGGAAAGTGACAGAAATTGCGCCTGCTGTAGACGCCAATACAGCTACTTATCCAATTTTGGTGACAGTAACAGATGCAAGCGAAAACATTAAGAGTGGTATGGCTGCCAATGTAGGTTTTGCATTCGAAGAACAGCGCACCGATAGTCTATTGGTCGTACCTGCTCATGCAGTAGGAGAAGATAGCAACGGAAGATATGTCTTCTTAATAGAAAACAATGCGAATAAAACGACGGTCAAGAAGCATCCTATACAGGTGGGCAATCTATCCATAGAAGGTTTTGAGATAGTTTCGGGATTAACTGCCGGACAAAAAATAGCTACTGCCGGTTTACAGACTTTATTGAATGGTCAGGAAGTAAAGCTTCAATAACAAACATTACACCCAATTATGAATTTAGCAAAATTCTCTATAGAACAGAACCGTATTACTTTTATGGTTTTGATCGTAATTGTTGTTTATGGAATCAGTATGTATTTCAATCTGTCGCAAGATAGTATGCCTCCATACACGATTCGGGTAGCAACAATTGTTTCCAGATTTCCCGGAGCCAGTCCTGAACGTGTAGAACAATTGGTTACCGATAAGATAGAAAAAGTAGCTCAAGAGCTTCCTGAGCTGGATGAAGTCACAAGTACCTCTCGTACCGGACTTTCTGTAGTAAGTGTAGCTCTTAAAGATGAAGTAGACCCAGATGACTTACAATCCGTATGGGATCGTCTTCGTAGAAAACTCACTGATGTAGAAGGCTTACCACAAGACGTTGTTCCTGACCTCAATGATGATGGCATAGGTGATGTATATGGAATCGTTGTTGGACTCACTTCTGATGGGTTTTCTTATGCAGAGATGAAGGAATATGCCGATGATATTCGGGACGATCTCATTAAGCTGCCAGATGCAGCCAAAGTAGAACTAGGTGGTGTACAAGAGGAGCGTGTCTTTGTAGAGTTTGACGATGCACGTCTTAAAGAATATGGCTTATCCGCTTCTAAGCTACAGCAAAGTATTGCCTCCACCAATATATTAAGTTCAGGTGGCCAGGTTAATGTGGGTGACGAGCGCATCATACTAGAGCCTACCGGTAATTTTGACTCAGTAGAAGATATTCAAAGTATGTTGATCAGTGTAGGTAATGGTGCACAATCGGTACAGTTGGGAGACATTACCAATATTTCCCAAGGCTATATCGATCCACCCAAGCAAATTGTACGTGTAAACGGGAAAGAAGCCATCACGTTGCATGTCAACTTAAAAGAAAACAGCAACTTGGTTTATTTAGGAGAGGATGTGAATCAAGTCGTTACAGAATGGGAGGGCAAATTGCCCATTGGACTTGAACTGACCAGAGTTTCTTCTTTAGATGATTACATCGACTTTAAAGTCAGTGACTTCATGGTCAATTTGGTGCAGTCGATTTCCATCGTATTATTAGTCATGCTCATTTTTCTTGGTATTCGTACCGGCTTTGTTATAGCCAGTCTTATCCCTATTGTTACCATTATGACGCTCCTCATCATGGGACTGATCAATATGGGTTTGAATCAGGTAACCCTGGCAGCCTTGATCATGGCCTTGGGTATGTTGGTAGATAATGCCATAGTAGTAGCGGAAACCATTATGGTAAAGCTCGAACAAGGAGTAGAAAAGAAACAGGCAGCCTTAGAAGCCTTCTCAGAATTGTGGACACCCTTGTTGATTTCAACTTTGACTACCTCAGCCGCCTTTATGGCCTTTTACCTTTCTCCAACAGTGATGGGTGATATCGTAGGGCCTATTTTTGTGGTCATCAGTATCGCCTTGTTGTCCTCATGGTTTATTGCTTTGACTGTCATTACCATGTTTTGCTATTTGTTTTTGAAAGTAGCACCTAAGGGAGAGAAAAAACCAGGCTTGGTGGATAGAATCATCAATGCATTAAAGCGCTATTATAAAAATCTGATCCTAAGTGCATTATCTTATAAATACCTAGTTATTCTACTGATTTTTGTGGCCTTTTTCTGTTCAATCTATGGATTTACAAAAATACCATTCATTTTCTTCCCGGACAGTGATAGAAACATGATAACGGTAGACATCAATTTGCCACAGGGCAATAAAATCGAAAGTACCCAGAAGATCGTGATGCTGCTAGAACAATATATGAGAGATTCTCTCCAGGTCAATGAAAGCAGACCTTTGGGAATCGTCAACTGGTCTTCCTATGTAGGTGAAGGTCCGGAATCTTATGATCTTGGCTATCAGCCAGATGAAGCCAACTCCAACTATGCACACATATTGGTCAATACTTCTTCTTTTTATGAAAACAGTGCGATGATTGCGCGACTGGATAATTATGCTTTCAACAACTTCCCCAATGCGGATGTACGAGTAAGCTCTCTGGAAGCAGGAGGTGGAGGTACTCCTATAGAAATCAAGGTATCCGGAAATGATCCTGATCAATTGTCCAACTTAGCAGAATCCATCAAACTCAAGCTCAACAGCATTGCAGGTACCAAAAACGTAAAAGACGACTGGGGACCAAAGAGTAAGAAACTATTGATACAAATCGATCAAAACAGAGCGCAATCAGCTGGCTTGACCAGTTCGGATATAGCAACTTCATTAAAAACCGTATTGGATGGTTTCCAAACGGGAGAATACCGAGAAGAAGACAAGTCCATCCCCATCTTGATGCGTAGTGGCGATAGCCAGCAACAGACCCTGGCTTCTTTAGAAACGCTGAATATCTTTTCACAGAGTACCGGAAAAAGTGTTCCTTTCTTGCAGGTAGCATCGGTAGTACCTGAATGGCAATATGCCAAAATCAAGCGCCTCGACCTCACTCGAAGCATCAACATCAGTAGTGAGCTCCGCTCTTGGGGCAATGCGAATGCCATCATGGCCGAGCTGAATCCTTGGTTAGAGGAGCAAGCTCAAAGCTGGCCAGCAGGTTACCGATACAAAGTAGGAGGTGATGCCGAAAATTCTGCAGAAAGTATGGGTTCTGTAATTGGTTATCTACCTATTTCCGGCTTTCTGATTGTATTGCTACTCATCATACAATTCAATTCCTTCCGCAAAATGACCATGGTGGTACTGACCATACCCTTGGCTATTATTGGAGTGGTAATCGGGTTGTTGACATTCGGTGAAGCTTTTGGTTTTATGCCTTTCCTGGGTGTCATTTCTCTGGCTGGTATCGTCATCAACAATGCCATCGTACTGGTAGACCGCATGGAGATAGAATTGGCCAATGGACGCACTGAGCAGGATGCCGTAATTGCAGCTTGTTTGCAACGCTTCCGTCCAATCTTGCTGGCTACTTTTACGACCGTATTGGGTTTGATTCCGCTTTATTTGAGTGGTGGTGAGATGTGGGAAGGCATGGCGGTAAGTATTATGATCGGCTTGTTGTTTGGTACGGTTATTACTTTGGTGTTTATTCCGGCCTTATACAGTGTATTTTATCGAGTGAATTATAAGAAGTATACATTTAATGAGGCTTTGTTAGAAGATTAAATAAAATCAGTTTTGTCGCGGCATGCATGCCGCGACAAAATTAAAACTTACCTTCTTTTTTCCGCTTGAAAAACGGTGACCTGAGTTTCATTTTCCAAGCTACGTTCTACTCTAAGTCTAAGACGGGTATTGCTCACTTCTTCTACTTCGATTGATGTGTCGGGGGAGATGTCTGAACATGCTGCGCTACTACAGGAAATGAGGGAGAAGGATTTTTGCAATGCAATAATGCTACAAGAAGTCGTACAGACTCTTTGATCAGGCAATATAGAGGTGGTCATCAAGCTACCTTCAGAATTATTGGATTTGGTAAAATCAAAAGTCAACTGCCCGTCGACTAGTTCTCTGACTTCCAATCCATTGCTGATGCTGGTCACTCGCCAGTTGCCTTCCAATTGGTCGATCAAAGGCAGTTCAGGGGTATCGTATTCTTTCAAGCCATAGCTTTCACAATTGACCAGACATATAGCAACCAATAGAGCAAAAAGGAATTGATTTACCGGGAATTTAAAAATGGAGGATGGTTTCATTTTCTTTTAATTTGGGTTTTGAAATGGTTCGTTTGTTGGTATAAAGGTCCGACAAAACCCAGGAGTGGACATCCTCAGAAAGGGGGAGGGAGGGGAAATGGTGGTTTTTTGAGTAAATTCTGCTCAGCTTAATAGAAAAATCAATAAACATCAATTGACTCCTTATGATATATTTAAATCAATTGCTTATTTTAGTTTATTAAAATGATTAAAAAAACTCCATATACATGTCCCAGGAATATACAGCTAAAGATAGGATTCTAAGAGTTTTGAAAGCAATTGCTGAATATCCTTTTCATTACACAAAGAAGGATCTTGCCCAAAAGTATGGCTGCACACCAAGAACAATATCCAATGATTTTGAGACCATTGAAAATGTAGGATACGAGTTATCAATAGATGATAATTATCGCTATGAATTAAAAGCCAACAAGTCTTACAAACAATTAAAAGACTTGCTTCATTTTACAGAAGCAGATCAGGTGCTTCTCCACCAGGCCATAGATCAAATAGCACCTTATACCCAAAGTGGCCAGCAGCTCAAGAAAAAACTCGCCTCTCTTTATGATTTTAGAAAACTAGGCTACTCCTACTTGAGAAAGCCGTATCTGAAAAAAGTCGACAAACTAGAGCAAGCTGAAAAGCAAGAAAAAGTGATCATACTCAAAGATTACAGGTCATCTAACAGCAATAATATTGAAGATCGAAAAGTAGAATGTTTCCACTACAGTCCTCCTGATGATACACTACAGGCCTATGATTTAGACAGAAATGATTTAAGGCATTTTAGAATTTCCAGAATACTTCGCATTGAAGTGACAGATCAGCACTGGCAACATAAAAAAAGACACATTGTACTGCCTACTGATGTGTTTCGTATTGTAGATCCGAAACAAGTACAAGTCCACTTACGTATAAAGGTAGGAGCTTATAATGAGCTGATTGAACGCTTTCCGCAAACTAAAGCGGCTATTCTACAGGATGAAGAAGAAGAGGATGTTTACGACTTTCAATGTAAAGTAAACCATCGTTTTTTCGGTCTAACCAATTTTATCCTTGGTTTCCATCACCAGATGGTAGAAATCATTGAGCCGGAATCTTTAAAAGAACATTTGAGGAAACAGATAGCTGAAATGCAAGACTTGTTCTAGATTTTAATGTACTACTTCCAGTCTTTAAAAGTCACACCTAATTTTGCCTAGGTAAGTCATAGCACATACCGATGATAAAAAATTTTAGGGGGTATGAAAGTGGCTTTCCACTTCGGGGATGATATTTGAACTAAACTCAATATAGTAATGAGAATTTACCTACAGCTTAGTCCTAATCGAGAAATTGTTCCATTCAACTATCAAGCCGCCTTGGTCGGTGCCTTCCACAAATGGCTTGGCCCAAATGAATTGCATGATTCCATGTCGCTTTATTCTTTATCGTGGCTGACTGACGGTGTACTTGATAAGAATGGATTTAATTTTCCTCATGGTAGTATTTTTCAAATTAGTGCTCCCGATGAAAACTTGTTACAAAGTGTCATTAAAGGTATACTTAAAGGAACTGAGATCCGATGGGGGATGCAAGTAGAAGAAATACGAATACAACCTACTCCTACATTCAAGGAAGAAGCCTACTTCCGGGCATTGAGTCCCATACTCATTAAACGCGAGTTAGAAGGTCAGTCACATCAACAATTTTTCTACCCTGGACATCCTGACAGCAACTTGTATCTAACAGAAACTCTTCGAAATAAAATGCGTTTGCTAGACCTACATTTTCCAGTCAATGTCCAGTTTGATGCCAACTATCGCAATCCAAAGTCGAAAAAGATCACCTATAAAAACATTGATTACAAAGCTACCTTTTGTCCTGTCATCATCAGCGGACACCCTCGGGCCGTTGCTTTTGCCTGGGAAGTCGGCATAGGCAATTGTACAGGAATGGGATTTGGAGCTTTGAGGTAAAAAATAGTGCGTATGTATTATGTCGTAAAATATTCAGGTCCGTTTGGATTCATTAAACCCTGGACAGCTGTAAGAGATAGTGAAACTTTTTCACAGCAGTTTCTTACACCTTCAATTGTGGAAGGTATGGAGAAAAAAATTTTCCCCAAATTACTTAGTATCAAAGGTATTCATAAAATCATTCGCCATCGAATAAACTACCTTGGAATAGACATACAGCAAGAAAGAACTTGGTCAAAAGGTGGTTTTAAAGCATCAAAGAATAAGGGAAAATATAAAACCAACCTCGCTATAATCAAACGTGGTGTGATGATCGAGCCAAACCTTTATTTAGCTTTTTCAGATGTAGAAGACGCTTACAAAGCATTGGATGAACATGTCTGCTTATGCAGAAATGAAGATATAATGCTCCCTTTTGAGCTTTTAAAAATTCCCAAAAGTGATTTTAATAAAATTGATGGTTTTGAGTTGCTCTTTGATAAAAGTGAAAAAACAAACGCATTCAAGGTTGGTTACAACCGTTTTGATGAAGCTAAAGAAATGTACGGCCAGTTGCAAGTCTTTGGAAACCCTATTCGGCAACGTTCAATTTAAGCGAGATGAAACCATTGAATCAAATTTTAGCTAAAAGCATTGATAGAGGAGGTACAACCCTATTAGATCATACACAACATGTTGTCTGGGCAATTGAAGTATTTGCTAAAAAGTATCAATTCGATTTCGATGTGGAATTAGCAAAGAAAGCTGCCATTTTGCATGATTTAGGTAAAGCTCATGTACACTTCCAAAATAAAATAAGCGGAGATGGCAACTATAAATCAATGATGGAGAAAGATGAATGGAATTATACTCATCGTCATGAATTATCCTCATTAGGTTTCCTGCCTGTTTTTGTGAAAAACGAGTGGAATGCATTGATTGACATGGTGGTAGCACATCATAAGTCTATCAAAAAAGATAAAAGAAACCGAGGGATACTTGATTTAAATTACGTTGATGACCTATGGATTGAAAACCACCTTCTAGAGTGGGAGAAATGGTCACTTTATGGTTTAAAAATATTAGAAAGGTTTGATATTGCATCTCGATTAATATCAGAAGAAGAAGCAAAAGGAGCGTTAGAATATGCATTAGCATATTGTAAAAGTAAAAAATTAGGCTGGTCTCCATTAAGAGGATTGTTGATGTCAGCTGATCATTTTGCCTCAGCATTTATTGAACAGACTCAAGATAAACTGGAAAACTTATTCACTATTCCTGACTTGAGTTTTTATAAAACCCCCAAACGAAAAAGTGATTTATATCCACTTTCTCAAATTGAAACAGAGAATCATAAACCACATACCATTGTAGTTGCACCTACAGGTGCAGGGAAAACAGATTTTCTCTTGAAAAGATGTAAAGGAAGAATTTTTTACACTTTACCTTTCCAGGCATCTATCAATGCAATGTTTGAGCGTATAAAAAGCGATATACAAAATGAAAATTCAAATATTGATAGTAAAGTCCAGGTCTTGCATTCTACTTCTGCACTGCTAGTCAAAGGAAACAAAGAAGCAGAAATACTACAACATTTTGGAGGGGCATCGATAAAAGTCCTTACTCCTCATCAATTGGCTGCAATTATATTTGGAACGGCCGGCTATGAAAGTGTCATGTTAGATTTAAAAGGGACTGATGTCATTTTGGATGAAATTCATACCTACTCGGATGTCAGCCGTTCAATGGTATTGGAAATAGTTCGAACGTTATTACGTTTAGATTGCCGCATCCACATTGGTACAGCTACTATGCCTTCACTCTTGTATCAGGAAGTTTTGAAACTCTTACAAGAATATGGAGAAGTTTATGAGGTTAAATTACAAGATAAAATACTTGACCAGTTCGATCGCCACGTAGTACATAAAATGGAAAGTGAAGTAGAGATAGACGAAATACTTACAAAAGCTTTTGATCAAAAAGAGAAAGTACTTGTGATTTTCAATACCGTACAAAAAGCACAACAAGAGTATAAAAGATTATCAACTCTCTTTCCTGACCTTCCCAAAATGTTGATTCACAGTCGTTTCAGACGTGGTGACCGTGTCAAGTTAGAAAACAAATTAAAATCAGAGTTTAATGGAGATGGCTCTAAAAAATATGGAAATGGACTGATGCCTTGTTTGGTGGTTTCTACTCAAGTAGTAGAGGTGAGTCTAGATATAAGTTTTGATCGAATGATTACCCAAGTGGCCCCTTTGGATGCTTTGATACAAAGATTTGGTCGTATCAATAGGAAAAGATCTAATAATACAATTGGGAAATACAAACCCGTGCACGTCATTCAACTTAACGGAAGAGCTTTGCCTTACAAAGCAGAAATACTGAAGAAAAGTTTTGAGCAGCTCCCTGATGGTGAAGTATTAAAAGAAAAGACACTACAAGCCAAAATTGATGCTGTTTATAAAGATTTAGACACAAAAGAAATAGATGTACACTTAATTCATCACAATGGTAAATATCGTATCAAAGAACTCTGCAATAGGCCCAATGCCATCATTGTGGATGCTCTCGAAATTGAAAGTGCCACCTGTATACTAGAATGTG
>JBCBCD010000208.1:0-9125 GCA_038530915.1 Bacteroidota bacterium | reverse complement strand
GAGGCAAAAGATTCCATCAAAATCGAAAGATTATTCTTTTAGTTTTACTTAGTTGAGCATTTATGGGGCATCAATGAGAAAAAATTCTATCAACACACAGCCTTATGTTCTTTAAAGAAATCTATTTATTAGTTGATCAAGTTGTAATTTAAGTGTAAAATAGAAGTTGATGATGGTTTTGAGCTTAGATACTCCACATTATAAATTTTAGGTAAATTTACGAAAAACAGAGTAGATGGATCATTTAGTTAAAGAGCCACAACCCAGTTCGAATATAGTACAACAAGATACTCCTCCCTTTTTTGTATTGATGTTGTTATTGGTAGCAGTATTGATTGGCTTATTGATCGGCAACCTTACTGTACTAATAGTCAGCAACTTAATGGGGCATGATTTACAAAAGCTATTGCTTTCTGTAAGGCAGGATAGTCCATTAGAAATCAGAAACATGCTAAGAACCATCAATTTGGTAAGTCATTTTACCACTTTTACACTATCATCGGTGATACTAGCATTGTTTTTGTATAAAAAGAAGATGTTATCCTACTTTAAGCTGGATAAAATGCCAAGCATCAATAATCTTGGATTCGGTGTATTGTTTATAATGGCATCCTTTCCATTGGCCATTTTTATTATGTGGATCAATCAACAAATCCCTTTACCAGAGTGGGCAGTAACAATGGAAGAGTCAGCTAGCGGCATGCTAAAAAGTGTTTTAAACATGCAGAGTCCGGTTGAATTATTATTCAACTTATTAGTCGTTGCCGTATTACCAGCTGTAGGAGAAGAACTATTATTTAGAGGTGTTGTACAACAACAAATAGAAAAAAGTACAAAAAACGGAATATTAGCTATCTGGATAACGGCTACTGTTTTTAGTGCCATCCATCTACAATTTGAAGGCTTTTTCCCAAGATTATTGCTTGGTGCCATTCTGGGTTACCTTTTTTATTGGACCAAAAATCTATGGGTGCCTATATTAGCACATTTTGTATTTAATGGTACACAAATAGTAGGAAAGTACTTTTATCAGGATCAGGTAAGCATTGAAAACTCTGTAGATTTTGAAAAAATTCCCTGGCTACCCGGGATCATAGGTATTCTTATCATGTTATTTATCGGAAACTACATCCGACAACACAATGCTTCTAAAGCCGAACAACAAGAGTTGGTTCAAAATGAACCATTAGACAAAATCGATGAGCAGTCTTAAATCAAGAGTAGTCACGGCCGTTTTTTTTGTATTGGCGATGCTTATAGGAGTAATCACCAATGCTTATACCTACATTATTCTGTTTGGTATTATTAATATTTTATGTCTGTGGGAATTCTTGACCTTGCTTTTGCCTAAAAAAGGATGGAAATCGGTACTTAGGTTAGTTATAGGTATATCATTGGGTACTCTTCCGTTTGTGATGGTTGGATTGTTATATACCAACTTTTTAGGTGTCCAGGTCATTAAGTTTTTTGACATCGTCATTTTCGTTTTGCCTCTCATCTTCTTACTTTTCTTATTTGAATTGTATTCCGGTGACGATCATCCATTTAAACTGACTTCCTATATAGTGCTAGCGGTATTTTATATTGGTTTGCCTTTCAGTTTATTAATACCATTGGCCTACCCTTATCAGGTGTTTAAGTTTGATATCTGTCTCGGTTTGATCTTATATGTATGGACAAATGATACAGCTGCATATTTTATAGGTTCCAGGCTGGGAAGAACGCCCTTATTGCCCCGAATATCACCCAAAAAGACATGGGAAGGTACCTTGGGAGCAGCCGCTATTGTTTTGCTCATAAGCATTCCTATGAGTTATCTTTTTCCCATTCTTAGCTTTACCAATTGGATGGTCATTGCTTTCATTGTCCCAATAGCCGGCACATTGGGTGATCTTGTTGAATCTATGTTTAAAAGAAGCATTCAAATAAAGGACACCGGTAGTATTTTACCGGGTCATGGAGGTTTTATGGATCGTTTTGATGGGTTTATTTTCACCATCCCATTTGTAACGGTCTATTTGTATATTGTGGGCGTACTGCATATATTTTTTTAAGTTTAAAGGGTCAGAGTTTAGAAGCTTAATCAATGCTTTTTAAGCTTATAAAGACATCAACTTTTCAACTAATAAAGATGCGCATTCACAAAGAGGGATTCTGGAGCATACTACTTGCTGTTCTTTTTGCAGTGATAGTCAACCTAATCATTGCTTACACTGTACCCGTTTTGTTATACCTTTTAATTCCGGGTGGTATCTTTTTAATTGGATTTGTCACTCAATTTTTTAGAAATCCTGATAGAACTATTGAAAAGCAAAATGACCAATTGGTTTTTGCTCCTGCTGACGGCAAAGTAGTTGTTATTGAAGAGGCACATGAGCATGAGTACTTCCAACAACCTCAATTGATGCTTTCCATATTTATGTCTCCATTAAATGTTCATGCCAATAGATTTCCAATAAGTGGTAAGGTAAAGTATACCCAACATCATCATGGTAAATACTTGGTTGCATGGCATCCAAAATCATCTACTGAAAATGAAAGATTTACGACCGTTATTGACAACAATGGTACTTCTATTTTAGTAAGACAAATAGCAGGAGCTGTTGCCAGAAGAATTTGTAACTACGCTAAAATAAACCAAGAGTATACACAAGGAGAGGAACTGGGTTTTATTAAATTTGGCTCAAGAGTAGATGTTTTTCTTCCGCTCGACGCGAAGATTAAAGTGAAGATTGGACAAGTTGTGAAGGGCAATGTGGATGTACTTGCTGAGTTTTAGTTGTTTGTTCTTGGTTTTTAGTTTTTATAGCAGAATAAATTCCGCCTAAATAATTTTTTCTTTCCAAATATACGTTCCATTACTATTGATATAGGCCAGGGCACCACTTTCAAGCATGACCAAGCCTAAGCCATTTTGAAAAGGCCATGCTTCCAGGTATTTAGGTTTAATGATCAGATCTCCTTTTACATCAATATATCCCCACCTGTTATTGATCATTACCTGAGCAAGTCCATCAGAAAACAAACCTGCATTTTCATATTTTAAAGGTATGCTTACTCTACCTTCAGCATTGATATATCCATATTTTCCATTATTAGAGATGAGTGCGTATCCTTCTGAGAAATCACCTACACTTTCAAAAAAGCCTTCTGTAATGAGTTCTCCCTTAGTATTAATAAACCCAAACCTATCTTTTACTTTGATAATGGCTTTACCTTCAAAAAATTCTCCATTAGACACCCCATTCAACCAGTCAAAAGCGGGTTCTTTTACTACTTGGCCCTTCGTAGAAATCAAGCCCCACTTATTGTCTTTCAATACTACACCGACTTCTTTTTGAAAAGGCAAACACTTATCGAAAAAAGGTGTAATGACTTCTTTGCCTTCTTTGTTGATATAACCCCATTTCCAATCCTCTTCAACCGGAGCCAATCCATTTTTAAATTCTCCTGCATCATCATAAGAAGGCTGGATCACCCAATTATCTGATTGATCAATGTATCCAAACATTCTAGTCATCCTCACTGCTGCCAGCCCTTCACTAAAATCGTTGGCATCTTCATATTGAATAGGAATCGTAATGTTTCCCTTTTCATCAATAAACCCCCAGCGAGTAACCAGTTGAACTCGAGCCAGTTTTTCCTCAAATAATCCAACAAAATTAAAAAAGTGTTTCATCAACAAGCGCCCAATACGATCCATGGGAACCAGTTTATCGTTCAACCTTATTCTGGAGAAGTTATTGTAGAAATCTTCAGCTTCCAGATACTGTGGTTCAATGACTACCTTACCTTCCGCATTGATAAATCCGAACTTACTATTTTCTCGTATTTTGAATAAGGGTGCAGTCATTCAGTGGTCATTTATTTTGATTGATTCGCTCTAATATATTGTGAAATTTTAAAAGGTGTTGGTCATCTTTTTCATTATAGATACACAAAATCAAAGTTTTCTTTTTCCTGCCATCTTTAGGAAATAAGATTTTTATCGGATTATGGACATAACCATTGTCTTCAAAAAGCAAGATCTGCTTATTGCGGGTGGGTAATTTAAATAATTTTAACTCGTCAGCATCCTTAGGTATTGGAATGTTTTCATAGCCTTCTTCTTTGAGAAACTGTCTGACCATTTCAAAGCTCTGCTCAAGGGAAGAGCCAGAAAAAATCGTTTTATATTCATAGCCGTCACTGGTTCCTCCCAGATAGTCTGAACCACTGGGAGGAAAATCGTTTCTCAAAGCCATAGGTTACTCTCCTGTTTGCTCTGGACGCATTTGTGGGAAAAACAATACTTCTTGTATTGATGGATTGTTTGTCAACATCATGGTTAAACGATCAATACCGATACCTAAACCAGAAGTGGGTGGCATACCATATTCTAATGCTCTCAAAAAGTCCTCATCCAATGCCATTGCTTCATCATCTCCTCTCTCAGCCAATTTCAATTGGTCTTCAAAGCGTTCTCTTTGATCGATAGGATCATTCAACTCAGAATATGCATTCGCAATTTCTTTACCATTTACAAACAACTCAAATCTTTCTACCAAGCCTTCCTTTGTACGGTGTTTTTTTGCCAAAGGAGTCATCTCAATTGGATAATCAGTAATATAAGTTGGTTGGATCAAGTAGTCTTCTACTTTCTCACCAAATATTTCATCAATCAATTTTCCTTTACCCATCGTATTATCGACCTCTATTCCCAATTGATCACACACGCTTCTCAATCCTTCTTCATCCATTTCGGAAATATCGATTCCGGTATATTCTTTGATAGAATCATACATGCTTAATCTTCTGTAAGGACCTGCAAATTCTATTAGGTTATCACCAAACTGAACCTGGGTTGTCCCCAATACTTCCTTACAAATGGTTTCTATACATTCTTCTACCATTTCCATCATCCAATCATAATCCTTATAGGCTACATAGATCTCCATAGAGGTAAACTCTGGATTGTGCGTACGATCCATTCCCTCATTTCTAAACATTTTACCAATCTCATAAACACCATCAAAACCACCTACAATCAAACGTTTTAGATATAACTCATTGGCAATACGCATAAATAAGGGCATGTCCAAAGTATTGTGGTGTGTTGCAAATGGTCGTGCAGCTGCACCACCATGTACTGCTTGTAGTATAGGTGTCTCTACTTCAATCCATCCCTTTGCATCAAAAAACCTACGCATAGCACTAATAATCTTCGTACGCTTCAAAAAGACTTCTTTCACCTGTGGGTTAACAGTAAGGTCTACATAACGTTGACGGTACCTTAACTCTGGATCAGTAAAAGCATCGTATACTTCCGTTTCTCCTGTTTCTTCGTTCACTTTTGTCTTTACAATGGGTAAAGGTTTTAGAGATTTACTCAAAAACTTGAATGAAGTAGCGTGTATGGTTG
This sequence comes from Bacteroidota bacterium, assembly GCA_038530915.1. Lineage (GTDB taxonomy): Bacteria > Bacteroidota > Bacteroidia > Chitinophagales > Saprospiraceae > JANQPA01. Next base: position 3,724 of record JBCBCD010000208.1, on the reverse strand, counting down.
TTTCTCCTGTTCTTGTGATAAAGGCGTGGCCAGTGATTCCAATATAATCACCGATATCAAGGAATTTTTTAAATAGACTATTGTACAAATCTTTATTTTCACCCGGACATATTTCATCTCTGGAAACATAGATCTGTATGCGTCCACTTGAATCTTGAAGTTCTGCAAAAGAAGCTTTACCCATCACTCGTTTCATCATAATACGTCCTGCCATCGATACTTCCTGAAAGTTCTTAGCTTCTGGATCAAAATTGTCTTTTACCTCTTGTGCGTGTGCATTTACTGTAAATGCTTCAGCGGGAAATGGGTCGATGCCCAATTCTTTAATTTTTTGCAAATTTTCTCTTCTAACAATTTCTTGTTCAGTCAATTGCATGTGTTAGTGTTTTTTTATTGCGTGAAGGAAGCGCAAAAATACTGTTTTTTTCAGCAAAAATCAGCCTAAGTTATCTTTCAACAAGAAAAGGACTTAAATGTTAATGGTTTAGGTGTTTAGGGTTTAGATGTTTAAGATTAAACTCCTAAACCAACCTTATTCCATATTAGAAGTGATTAAAAAAGGATCTTAAGAGAAGATATGCTGAAAATTGCATTTTCATCTATATATAAATACAGCTTACCACCCAAACATAGGTTTCCTATGGAAAAGTATGAGTTGCTTCCTGAGCAACTGCTCTATGAAGGCACCATAACAGAAGATAACTTCTTTGAGCCTCCTCCCATTGATGAAGCAACTTTACTGTTGACTCATGATGAAATCTATTGGAATAAATTAAAACATCAAAAATTGTCGAGAAAAGAAATCCGTGCCATTGGATTTCCAATGAGTGAGAACTTGATTACCAGAGGTCTTCATATCGCAAATGGTACGCTTTTGTGTACGGAGTTTGCTCATGAGCATGGCGTGGCTATGAATATTGCTGGTGGCACTCATCATTCCTTTACATACAAGGGAGAAGGTTTTTGTGTATTCAATGATATTGCCATTGCAGCCAATTATTTGTTACATAATAATAAAGTAAAAAAAATATTGGTCATTGATCTTGATGTTCATCAAGGCAACGGGACGGCTCAAATTTTTGCCAATGAAGAGCGTGTTTTCACTTTTAGTATGCATGGTGAAAAAAATTATCCCTTGCGTAAAGAAAACTCTAACCTAGATATAGGCTTACCAGATAAAACAGAAGACAAGGTATACCTTGATATCTTGGCACAAACCTTACCCAGGCTTTTTGACGAAGTGCGTCCAGACTTTGTGTTTTACCTCTCAGGAGTGGATGTTTTAGAAACAGATAAGCTGGGCCGACTAAGTTTAACTATACAGGGAACAAAACTTAGAGATTTACAAGTGCTCACAATTTGTAAGCGATATCAAGTTCCTGTAGTAGTAAGTATGGGGGGAGGGTATTCAGAAAAGATTGCTCATATTATTGAAGCCCATGCAAATACATATAGAGCGGCTCAAGATGTGTTTTTCTAAATATGGGCAAAAAAAAAAGCCACAAGTTGCGGCTTTCAGTTATAATCCCATGAACATATCCAAAATTAATAATTCTTTAACGTGAAAGATGGTTTTTTCTTTGAATTCACACGAAAATTCGCATATATTAGCGGTGAAAGACAGTTAATTGAGAATTAATTCCCGTGCTACTAGCATAATCCCATGAACAAACCTAATTCGAGCGAGCACATTGCAGTGTGTTCGCTTTTTTTATCTTAGCATGGTTACTATTCTTAAAAAGTGTCCATCGTCCCGTTGTCCGGGACGATCATCACTGAACAGTATAATCCCATGAACATATTCAAATCAAATTGTGATTGCGTTTAACTTTTTAAACTTTCTCTTTCTTCTCTTTCCCTTTCCACTAATCACATTACAAATATGAACATAATGCTCTCCTAAGACAAAAACAAAAACAGCTCATTGTGAAAAAAAACTCATTGAAATTCATAAAAAATACAGCTATTTCAAGCATATTTTGTGAATAAAATAAATTTTAAAGTAAATAAATTCTCTAAAAAAAAATCAAAAAAAAAGTGAATCACCTCTTGCGATTCACTTTTTTTTATTCAAAAACTATGTTTTGAGAAGAAAAAACAGCTGTTTTTTTATTCTTCTTCCTCTTTTTGAGTTTCATCAATACTTTCTTCCACACTTTCAGCAACTTCTTCTTCCTGATTTGTAGCTTCTTCATCAGCCACCGCATCGCTACTTTCTTCTTCAGTAGCTTCAGCTATGATTTCTTCTTTTTCTTCAGTCGTTTCTTGTGGTTCTTCCTGAGGTGCCTCAGGAGTCTCAACAACTTCTTCTTCAGTAGGCTCTTTCGGCTTTTCTTCTACTTCCACTTTTTCTTCTGTTTCTGAAGCTTGTTCATCAACTACCGTATCATCACTTTTGGTCTTTTTTTCTGTAGTACCTTGCTGCTCATTAATAGATTCAGCTGCTTTCTCAAGCTTTTCTACATCTTCTGGAGCGATCTTACTTGCTTCTTTTAGCTCTTTGGCTATCCTTGCTTCCGCTTCTTTTTTAAGTTGCTCCTCCTTCTCTCTGGCTTCACGTCTGGCATCTTTCTCCTTTTGTTTTTCTATTCTACCCTCTAAATCCGTTTTAGTGACGTGCATTTCTTTGAGCTTCTCTACTTTGGAACGGATTCGCTCTTCTATCATCTTTATTTTTGCTTGACGGATCTGTGCTTCTAATTGTCCATCCGTATTAGCAATTTTTCTATTTTGAAAGCTGAGGTCATCATGATCCCTTTCTATGGATCGTTCCATTTTACCAATGGCAGCGATTAAGCCTTCATACCTGCGTTGCAATCTTTCAGAAGGAGAACGATCCTGGTTGGCAGATGAACCAAACCTTTTTTCTTTCACCAATTTAAACATACCATCCAGCTGCTCCCAAACTTTTGCTCTATGCTCTTTTGTAAATTTGGTATCTCTAAATTTTCTTTGAATATCTTTCAACTCATCAAAGATGGGTTGAAGTCTTTTTCCCTCATTCACTTTTCCTTCTATGGCCTTAAGAATTTGCTCAAACCTTTCCTGATTACTCTTAGAAGCTTGTTTGAACTCCTCATCCATTTTAGCTCTTAGCTGTTTGAGGCTTGCAAATAACTCATTGGTTTTATCCCTTAAATCATTAGCATGTTCTCTCAACAAGTTTCGATCACGTACTTGTACCTGAACCTTGTCCCAAAAGGTTTTCAAATTGTTCCAAACTCCTGAATCATATCTTTCAAGAGCAGAAATCCTATCCTTTAATCCTGAGATTTCTGATGCGTATGCATCATTAAGTTTAGAAGACAATACCAGGAAGTGCCATTCAGAGTGAGCTCTTTGTACTACATCAGTACGCTCTGCTTTAAGATCATCTGGCAACAAACTGTCAGAAGCATTGAGTTCCCGTTTTATTACGGTGTATCCTTCAGGAAATTCCAATTCCTTTCCATCTCTCCACTCATCCAACATTTTTTGATTGAATTCTTCAGTCACAATTGCATCTGGAAAAGTGTAGAGATTCACAAAATTTTCACTCGGTAATAATTCTAAAGCAATCAGTACGCGCTCTTCATTTGCGTCAGTACCCCAAAGTACTATCTTGGTCTTCATAAACCTTTTGTAGATTTTCGTTTACAATTAAGCCTTCTTTGACAATTGCTGCAATGATGTTAAGTAAAACTAAAAGAATAATCTTTCGATTTTGATGGAATCTTTTGCCTCA
>JBCBCD010000207.1:0-9140 GCA_038530915.1 Bacteroidota bacterium | reverse complement strand
AAAAGCATTATTGCAGATGTTAAGGATGACCCGATCAATATCTTGTTGAATAAGTGGAATCTTAGGTAGGTTTTCATCAAACTCTTTGATGATATTTAAGTCAAACTCTGCCTGATTCATCTTATAGCCATGATAGGCCAAACGGAAGTTTTCATCTATCAAAACATTAAGGTCTGTCTCCTTAAATTCGCCATTTTCACCTCTTGCTTGTTCCATCATCCTTTTGACCACTCGATCTGCACGTAAACCATTTTCCCAAATTATTTTAGAGTTTTCATTCAATTCAACCCCTAAATCTTTCAAGTCTTCCATAGCCTCTTCAGGGATTTTTTCTTCATTCTCTTCAAGTACTTCAATCAACTCTTTTCCAAATTCCATGGAACCATGAGCAAAATTCACTACAAAATTGAGTGGATTTTTTATTTCATGTGCAATACCGGCTGTAATCTGACCTAATGTTGCCAATTTTTCCTGCATGGCAAGTTTGCGTTGTGACTCATACTTTTCTGCAGCTCTTATTCTGCGCAGGCGGTAGTATTGAATGAGAATTGCTATAAAGATTAAGAGCGTAATCAAAGCGATAACGCCGCCTAGAATGAGTGATCTTCTTCGCCTATCTGCTGATAACAAAGAAAATTCCAATTGTTGTTTCTCCGTTTCAAATTCGTGTTCTGCATCAAGGAGAGCCAATTTTTTGACGGTATCTTCATTCCTTAAACTGTCTTTTACCTCAGTATACAATTCATAATACTTTAAAGCTTGTGAATAATTTCCCTTTTCTTTGAAATACTCGTACAAGCCCTTTCTGGCCTCTTCAATTAAGGGGACTAAATCTTCTTCTTCGGCACCTTCTAGTGCCTCAGTGAAATAGGAATAAGATTTTTCAAGATCACTTAGGTTTTTTCCTTCCATCCAAAGACCAAGATGAGCATTGCCCTGTCCTATCATTGACTCAAACATTTCTCTGGCCGCTTCATTTTCTTTTGCTGCCTCAAATGCCACAGTGTGATATTCTAGGGATTCATCATATTTCTTTTGGATGGCTTTTAGTTTTCCAATATTGTTGATGGCATAAGAATAGGTTTCTAATCCAGAGGCTTTAAGATATTCAGCCGATTTGTTAAAGAAATAGAGTGCCGAATCGAGCTGATCTTCTTCCATGTAAATTTCACCCAAGTTCACATAGGATGTTCCTAGAGCTGCCTCATAATTAATTTCTTCGCTTACCTTGATCGCTCTTAGATAATATTCCAGAGCTTGTCGATGATTGACTGGATTATTAAAATAAACAGCTCCGATATTGGTAAGAGCAGTGGCTATCCTTAATTTATTATTGATCTGCTCCGATACTCGTAGCGATTGTAAATAATAATCTAATGCCCTTGGGTCATCTCCCTGGTTGAAATAAACCGCGCCAATATTGCTCAATATATTACTAACCCCTTCCTGATCCTTCATTTCTTCGAATGTTTTAAGCGAAGATTCCCAATAGGTTAATGTGTTTTCATAATCCGTCCTCAGGAAATAGTAAATTCCAATATTCTTTTGTGCATAAGCAATACCAGACTTAAAGGAAAGCTTTTTTGCCAGTTCTAATGCTTCCTGGCCATATTCAAGTCTTTCATCTGGAGTCGTACTTGCATACTCTACACTTAAAGCCAACAAAGTATTCACACGATTGGTGTCCTGTTCGTAGGTTTTCAATACGGCTAATAAACTATCTAGTTTGCTATTTTGACCATATAGCGAAGTAGATAAAAACAAAATAACTATTGTGAAGAAAAGCGTGTATTTCATAAATATGGTAATTAACTTCCCCAACATTAATTTAACACAAGATACAATAGATTTTTACGGTTAAATTAATACAGGTTTTACTTTGGTTTTTTTTCTGGTATATGATCTAAAAAATTAGTACTTCTTAGTTCACTTCACACATAAAGTATATATATTTACTCGGTATGTATTTCTCCCCTCTATTATAGGTCCCCAATTAATCTGATTAAAACTAAAAAGACATTTTTAATTATTCAGTTTGAGATTATCTAAATTAACTTTTACATGAATTTAACGTAAAAAAGCGTAGTTTTTTATGTAAAAGTGTGATTTCAAAATCCGATTTTCGTCATAGAATTTATAGTATTTACAAACCCATGAATGAATAATAAAATTAACAGCAGATGAAAATTTTCAATTGCAATCTTAATAGCTCTAACTTTCATACTCTCAAAAACATAATATCCCTTTTGGGTATTCTGCTTTTTTTTAGTGTAACCATTCAAGCACAAACCTTTGAAACCACAGGCAATAGTGAAAACTGGAATGATTCTGATGCCTGGGTACGTGTTGGTGGAAGATCAGGCCGAAGAACTATTCCCAACAGAAGATTCAATAATGCCCACGTCATTATTAAGCATAAGATAAAATATGAGGCCAATAGCCCCATTATTGTTGGAAATGGTTCCATTACTATTCTTGAAGGTGGGGAATTACAGATCTCAAAAAATATTTTTGTTGGACCAAGAGGTATTATTTCAGTTACTGATGGTAAACTAACTGTACTAACTGGAAATCTGAATAATTATGGTCAAATTGAACTAACCAATGCCTTGATAGAAGGGGGTGGAAATATAATAAATTCAGGCAATATCACATTGGACAATGCCTGCTTGGTTTTAACTGAAAAAAGTTTTAACAATAGTGGTTCCATTACTGGTAATGGTAGTATCCAAACTAAGATCTCAGACATCAACAATACCGGAAACTGGGGAGCAAATGTTTCTTATTGTGCAGAAGGCAATGCATCGAATGTACCCGTTGCAGAAGATTGTGAATTAGTAGAAGAAACATGTGATTGCATCCTCAATGACTGTGACATTGTACCTGCTTATGTCAACCCAATAAAAGTAATAGATCCATTAGGACCAGAGTTATCTACACTCTCTGAAAACTTTGATCCTAACAGTCCAGAACAGCCATCTACTAATGTCTATGTTATAAGTAATGAACAGGTACTAATGGAAATAGTAGTATTAGATGGAAAATATGCTGAAGCTGTTTCTTTCCTTGCTACTTTAGGTATTACCGAAGATGATTTCTTTGATGATAGGATTACTGCTGTCAATGATCAATTGTTAATTACTGTTTTATTCCCTATTAATCAGCTGGCATTATTAAATACCCAGACTTCCTTTTTAAATTTTGCTCGCCCTGTTACTCCTGGTTTGAACAACACAGGTTTGATAACAAGTCAAGGAGATAGAGCACAAACCTCTTTCAATGCACGTGAAGGATGGAATCTAACTGGTGAAGGATCGATAGTTGGCGTTATTTCTGATAGTTATGCTACTAATCCAGGTGCCAGAGATACAGATATTTCAAATGGAGATTTACCGAGCGGTGATTTTGCGGTAGAAGTGGCTGAAGAATATCCATTTGGTACAGCTTCTGATGAAGGAAGAGCCATGTTGCAAATCATACATGATATTGCCCCAGAAGCTGATTTGGTTTTCAACACAGGATTCATTAGTGAGGGTAACTTAGCATTTAGTATACGTCGTTTAGCTAATGAATTTGAATGTGATGTCATCGTAGATGATGTACAATACATTACAGAACCATTCTTCCAGGATGGTTTAATTGCTCAAGCGATTAATGAAGTATCCGACTTAGGAGTTACCTATTTCAGTGCAGCTGGTAACTTTGGTTCACGTTCCTTTACTGCTGATTTTACTCCTGCACCTTCACCCAATGATAACTTCCATGATTTTGGAGGTGGTGACTTTTTACAGGAAGTGCAATTAGGTACAGGAGAATATTTGATCGTGTTGCAATGGGAAGATCCTTTTTATTCGCTAGGAGATCCACAAGGTGCTAATTTTGATTTAGATATTTATCTTACAGATGATGAAGGAAATATTGAATACGGATTCAATAGAGATAATAATGGTGATGCTCTTCAAGGAATACCAGGTGGTGACCCAATAGAAGTTGTACCTTTTACTGTTTTACAACCTACGACTACCAACATCTTAATCGAGTTGGCAGACGGCACAGGTCCACTGCCAAAATTCAAATACGTTGTCTTTAAAGCTGGTGATGATGGAACATTTGTAACTGATCCACCACTAGGAACAACAACAGATAACTCTACTATTATAGGCCATGCCAACTCTGAAGGTTCTATTTCCGTTGGTGCAGTGCGATATACAGACACTCCTGAATTTGGTGGAACATTAGCTGCTGAGTCTTTTTCTTCCATTGGTGGCACACCAATTACAGGCGAAGCAACACTAAGGCAAAAACCTGATTTCATGGCTCCTAATGGAGGCAATACTTCTGTTGAGTTTGGTTCCAGAGATTTAGAAGAAGATAATATTCCTAATTTCTTTGGTACATCAGCTGCCGCTCCACATGCTGCCGGTATTGCAGCCTTACTCTTTGATGCTCAAAATAGATTCAATATCGATCCGCCAATCGAACTTAGAAGTTTATTACAAACTACTGCCATCGACATGGAAGATGTGGGATTTGACTTCAAAACAGGCTTTGGTTTTGTTTCGGCAGAGAATGCAATCAGTTCAGTTGCCAATGCAACTCCTATCCTCAATAGATTGAACATTGAAAATCTAGATACTGAGGTTTCACAACCCGGTGAAGTTGAGTTTGAACTTATTTTAGAAGGTAAATACTTTAATGAAACTTCAGTAGTAGTATTTGATGGAATTAATATGGAAACTACCATAGTTGATGACAGTACAGCAACGGTTATGATTCCTACTTTTACTGGTAACCCAGGAATATTTGTATCAACGCCTCCAGGTCCTCTGACAAATGGAACGGATGGTGGAGCTTCAGAAATACTCTCCTTTTTCGAAACCGTCAAACAAGAAGTTGTCATAGAGGTTGTTGCCACAACAAAAAGATATGGAGAGCCTTTGCCAGAATTCACTTACACTGCAAGCATTGCTGAAGATGGATCGCCACTCCCGGCAGAAGATTTCACACTATTGACAAATGGTATAGCTGGTTTTTCCACAGAAGCAACTGTTGGAAGTAATATAGGCTTATATGCAGTTAATGTTGATACTGCCGAAATTGATCCCTCATTGTATGAAAGATATGATTTCACTTTACAGCCTGGTGTATTGAATGTCGATCCTATGCCGGTCATCATTAGACCAGCAGCGATGGATCCTATACAATATGGTGATCCCATTCCGGAAATCACATTTGAATATATTTTTGGTGATCAAGAATTAGAAGAAGATCTCGAGCTAGAAGGCAGTATCGTTTCTTTGATAGCAAGCCAACACACCAATGCACTTGCATTAGTGAATGGTGTTGCACTAGTAAACGGTACTCCACTTGTTAACGGTACACCTCTCGTAAATGGAGTTCCGCTGGTGAATGGTGTTCCTTATTTGGATGGTACAGACGATGGCATCAACAATGGTATTCCACTGGTAAATACGACCTTCTATGTTTCTCAGTCCACTGTAGATGATGCAGAAACTTCTTCCTTCCTAGGTACTCCTTTGGTAAATGGAGATGGAACAGAAAAAATCGTCCAAATAGGCATCGATTTATTCTCTGAACCAGGGATAGAGGATGGGGATGTATCTAGTATTACCAATGGAGTAGCATTGGTAAATGGTACTCCACTGGTAAATGGTACACCTTTAGTCAATGGCACACCTTTAGTCAACGGTGTAGCATTGGTAAATGGAGTAGCACTAGTGAATGGCACACCACTAGTAAATGGAGTGGCACTGGTGAATGGCACTCCGCTGGTGAATGGTACGCCTCTCGTCAATACGGATGGAACTTATGATCCATTATTCAATGCATTTGATAAGATAATCGCTATTCTTAACTTAGGTGATACAGATACAGAAGATCCAATTGATATTCGTCCGATTAACGTGATCACGGGCTTAGATGCTGGTACACAATACGTCATTCCAGGTGGATACATCAATGATAATTTAGAAATATGTTTTGAACCAACTGCATTGGTTATTGAGCCTAAGCCAATTACCTTGCAAGCTGCTGATGCCTCCATTGAATATGGACAGGAAGAACCATTAGGTTTTGACGCGCAAGTATTGGAAGAATTGCCTTATGGTGAAACAATAGAAGATATTTTTGAGCCATTCACCTTCTCCCCTGCTGATGCATGTACCTTCCAAAGTACGGTATCAGTTGAAGAACAAACAGGCATAAGGAATTATGATGTGACTTATCAAACAGGTAATTTATCAGTCAGTCAAGCTACTTTGACCATCTCAGTGGAAGATGTATTTATCAATGAAGGGGAAGCATTACCAACTGAATTTACCCCAATCATTGAAGGTGTGGTATGTGGGGATCCTTTACCAACTTCACCAACGAATATCACTTTCGAAATTATAGATGTACCAACATTCCCTAGCTTTGGTTCTTATGAAATTACCGTCAACTTTGAGGATTTCCTTGAAACTTATGGTGCTTATACATTAACATCATTCCAGGTACCTTGTATGTAAGTCCTGTTTCTGAAGCATGTTTTGAACAAGAAGTTTTTGTCAATATACTTTGTACAGAAGCAGCGACATTAGAAGATTATCCATCTGTCAACACCATCGTCTATCTCGAATACATCAATACCTTCGAAGATGAGGTATACATTCCTATTGGAGCTAATAATCAATTCACGGGTGATGCACAAGTAGTTGGACACCAACCGGTTGTCTTTGAAACGGGGTTTAATACTTTTGAAGTCTACACAGATGGTGGATCATTCGAATGGGAATTAATAACTCCGGGTTGTACCGAACCATCGGCAACAGGAAATGCTCAAGATGCAACAGATTGTAATGTACCTGAATTTTCTAAGTTACCAAGTTCAGTTAATCCATCAACAACCAATGACTCAGAATTCTGGGAAGCACGACTCTATCCTAATCCAACCAATGGGAATACCTGGTTGCAATTGGATAATGTGGAAGGCAATATCGAAGTAGAAGTGATGAGCAGCATAGGTCAACTACTTTCCAGAAATGTATATAACGTCTACTCAGGCGATCGCATTCAATTGGATGTCAATACAATAGATTCAAGAGTATTATTCGTAAAAGTGAGTTATGATTCGGAGGTGAAGGTACTGAGGTTACTTAAAAATTAATTCATATTGAGGGCGTTGTTTGACAACGCCCTCAATATTTTTCCAATATTATCTGGCACATTTCACACAATATTGGCTTTCCGGCATCAACATGAGTCGTTGTGTATTTATTACCTTTTTACAACGCTTGCAATGACCAAAATTGGGATCTTCATCAATTTTAGAAAGTGCTAATTGTAGTTTTTTCAGTTTTCTTTTTGCCGTTCGTAAGGCAGCTTCCGTAACACTTTTGTTATTGATGGCATCCATTCTGGAAATTCTTCCTATAGAGTTTTCCGGAGCTATTGGTTTTGCAACTTCTTCGTATTTAGCAACTGCATCTGTGGTTTTTTCGATCTCTTCTTCTATTCTTTCCTTTAATGCTTGTTTTTCTAATGCATCCATGGCATGAAAATTATTTTAATAAATAGTAAGTGGTTGGACAAAATAACTATAATTTTTGTCCAACCACTTAGCTCAATATAATAACTATGTTTAGAAGGTTAGGGCTTAGAGGGTTAGTTAAAAGCAAATTCCCCCACCCTAACCTTCTAAGCAAAAATAATGAACATATCTCCCCATCATGAGTTAAGCTCCTAAAACCTATTGCTATGAAAAAATATTTCCTCTTATCCACCTTCCTTTGCTTTAGTTTTCTCCTTTTTTCCCAAGACAATCAACTCTTAGATTTCAATCAAGCTCGCTTACAAAAGCAGAAAAGTGCCATGATGATACTGGGTGGCTGGGCAGTTGGCAATATTGCGGTAGGGCTTACCTTAAGGGGCCAACATCAGGGGGTAGAAAGAGAATTCCACAATATGAACATTGGCTGGAATGTAGTCAACCTAGGCATAGCGACCTTTGGTTATGTATCTGCTCTAAAATCAGATCCCGCGGCCATGGATTTATACAGCAGCATACAAGAACAAAATGGATTTCAGAAAACCTTGCTGTTCAATGCGGGTTTGGATATTGGTTATATGTTAGGCGGAGCTTATTTGATTGAGCGATCTAAGAATGCTACAAAAAATGCTGATCGTTTAAAAGGATTTGGTAGATCTATCATTCTCCAAGGAGGCTTTTTGTTCGTTTTTGATGTAGTGAATTACATCGTTTTTTCAAAGGATAATGTGAATATCAAGCCCTTATTGGGCATGGATGCGATTGGGCAGACTCAATTTGGGGTGAGTTGGGTGTTTTGATTGGGATGATTGAACAGGACAGCTTAACTTAAGGCACAAAAAACCAACTATGCCTAAAAAAGTAATCACCTTTGGAGAAGTGATGATGCGCCTATCTCCTCCCGGCTACTCAAAATTTTCACAAGCTACTTCCTTTGATTTGGTATATGGAGGTGGTGAAGCCAATGTAGCCATTTCGTGTGCCTATATGGGCATGAAAGCAGCTCACGTCACGCGTTTTCCAGATAATGCGCTTGGAAAAGCCGCGACACAATTCTTACGTCAGCATTGGTTGAATACCGAACATGTTATTTATGGTGGAAATAGGATGGGTAAATATTTCCTTGAAAAAGGAGCTGTACACCGACCTAGTGAGGTAATTTATGAAAGAGAAGGCTCTTCTTTTTCTCTGATAGAACCTTCTATGGTAGATTGGGAGCATGTGCTCAAAGATGCCAATTGGTTTCATTGGACAGGTATTACACCAGCCATTTCGCATGGCGCGGCGATGTGTTGTCTGGATGCCATAAAAACAGCCAATCGAATGGGCATTCCGGTATCCGGAGATATTAATTCTCGAAAGAACATGTGGAAATATGGCAAAAGCATGCAGGAAGTCATGCCGGAGTTGGTACAAAATTGTGATGTGGTGATTACCAGTAGCTATGAAATTTATGAAATGTTTGGCTTGGGGCAGCCGGGTGAAAGCTTTAGCCTTTCTGCTAAAGCACTAATAGACCAATTTCCAAAAATAAAGAAGGTAGTTGGAAAAACAAGAACTTCCATAAGTGCTTCTCACAATCAGATACAAGGCA
>JBCBCD010000206.1:0-9184 GCA_038530915.1 Bacteroidota bacterium | reverse complement strand
AGCTGATCCTTAGCAATCCAAACCAAAGCATTCATAGCTTTCCTTTCTTGTAAGGTGGTAACATTACTCATCTGGACAATGCTGCTATGTTTCTTAATCTCGTAAGTACTATTTTCCTGTTGGAATAGAGCCATTTGCATTTTCCTTGACATAGGGTTTGCAAAGCAGATAAAGGATGAAATCACTGATCTTATAACTAACAGGACATGCAAATCAAGTTATGTTATTTAGCTCAAAAAGGAATTATACCCAAACCCTGAATCTGTTATAATTTAAACCTTGATTTTGTTATGATAGATGGATACATCAGTTTTGAAGCCAGAAATCCGTAAACCCTGATTTTGTTATGTTTAGCACAAAAGAAACCCTGAATTTGTTATGATAAATCCTGAATCTGTTATGTTGAAACCTTGATTTTGTTATGTTAAACCCTGAATCTGTTATGATAGCGCATTGTAAGACCAGTTCATACCAATGATCTAAACCGCCTAAACATTAAATAGAGTAAACTTATAAACAACATCTAAAGAGTAGAGGAGTCGTTATTCTTTAAAATTATATCTATTTCATCCATAGCAGTCAAACAGAGGAGTATATCCCTGGAGTATTGTGTTGACATTTGCCTAATTCTATTTCTTGAAAAGTGCCTGGGATATTCCGCAGGCAAATTGCTAAACTTGTAGATAGCCTTCATCTGCAAAAGAATAGTAGGTATCCAGTGTAGGAGTGATAATCAAATGGTCGAGCAGCATAATGTCCAGTATCTTGCCACCTTCAAAGAGCTTGGTTGTTAATTTCCGATCATGATCGGATGGAAAAATCAGCCCCGACGGGTGATTATGTCCAATAACAATACTCCTCACATTACATTTCACAGCAATGCCAAAAAGGTGTTTTGCATCCATAATAGTATAATTACTGGCCCCATTTGAAAGACATCTGTATCCCAAGAGTCTATTTGCTCCATTGAGAAATAAAGCGAAGATTGATTCTTGGTAGGCAATGATGTCCTTGTCCCAAATTTCACAAAAGACTTCAAAAGAGTCTTCACTGGTCAAAATTTTTGGACGATCTCTCACGGCTACTTTGAAAGAGTAACTTACCTGAATTTCAGGTACTCGCTTTGGTATTTTATTCATGATTTTTTGTTTTGGTTCTCCTTCTTTGTAGAAGTTGAGACCAAAATTGCAAGAGCAGAACAGACGTTCTTTTTTGGATTGAAAAGTAACTAAGGAACAGTATACTTTTGTCTTTTACCAAGTGCAATAACAAATGCTGTTTCCATTCGCTAGTTTATTGGAAAAAGGAGGAGCTTATTTGGTGTTGCAAAGCGTTCAACCTAGTACAAATAGATTCAGACTCTACATCATCAGATGCAGAGAAGAGCAGGGAACTCACTTTGTTGATTTAATCCGAGGGAGATTTACTCAATCACCACGTCATAAACTGGAAATTTTTGAAGAGAAAGGCCAGTTCTTTTCGTTTCTAAAATGAAATGTAGCTATGAGAAAACGTCATGGCTATACTTTAGTTGAGATGAGTTTGGATTTTCCGCTTATTCTAGATCTATGCAATATGAATGCCTAGATAAATAAAATTTCCTTATCCTTTTTAAGGAACCTACATATAATTTTTTGCGTAAAAAAGAGAAACCTATAGTTAAAAAATAAAAACATGGCAGTACTAAACCAATTCCAGCAATATTCACAAGGAGAGAATACAGTTACAAATAATGTCCTTCTAATGTTCTCCAACTTGTATGAAATAAACCCAAAATACTATGAAGACTATATAAAAGGGTTGACCGAAGATTCCGATAATTATGAAGTTATCCCCATTTTTAGACAGCAAGTAGGCAGCCAAGGAGGTGGTATAATTGACGGTCATATCCAAGTAAAGGCAACAAAGATTATCATTGAAACAAAACTTCATGGACTTGAATGGGTGGAGAAACTTGTCAAATATGGGAATAGCTTTGAGAAAAATGAGTATAGTTTGTTATTCCACTTAAGCTCTAAAAGGTATAGCCGAAAAAAGATAAGTCAAATAGAAGATAAGCTTAGTGAAATTACTAATGTTGGAAAAATAAATTTCCATTCTTTAACTTATCAGGATCTTGTGGACCAGTTAAAAGAACTAGCTAATTCTTATCCTCATGAAAAGTATCTCCAGAGATTAAATGAAAACTTTGAGGCTTATTGTTTAGGAATGCAATTAATGCCAAGGAGTAAACATGTTTTAAGGGCAATGGCCTGTGGCCAATCTTTTGACCTTAACGTAAAATATCAGTTCTACTTTGATCTAGCCTCCAGAGGATATAGGGACTTCAATTACTTGGGAATTTATAAGTGGAAAGCCGTAAGATATATTGGTAAGGTAGAAAATATGATTGTAGCAGATTGGAACGAAAAAGACGGCTTAATAGTCAAAGATTCCAAATACGAGGTTACTAAGGACCAAAAAGAAAGGTTAGTTAAAGGGATTCGAGCCTCCATAGAAGAAAACTGGGATATTGAAAATGATCATCGTTTTTTCTTATTGAAAGACTTTGAGAAGACTAATTTTGAAAAGACTTCTCCTGGAGGGATTTTTAGGGTAAGATATTTTTATCTAGAAGACCTACTAGATCAGATTCCTAGCAATATGAGGGATCTTGCCACACTACTAAAATCAGAATCATGGGAATAGTGACACCTTTATCAGAAAGAGATTTAGCAAAGGATAATATTGAATCCTTAATTAAGGCTTATTTGTATTCAATGCAGGATATACAACTGGTTCCCAAGGGTGATGTATTAGATCAGTTAACATCCATTAAAAGAGAAAAAATAGAAGTGGGTCCTTATCCAAATGTTACCCTTTTTGAAGCTGCCAATCGAATAATGACGGACCTAGTGATTTTATTCGGAGTTCACGATTTATTGGACGGGAAGATTCCTGAACTGCGCTTTGAAAAATATAAAGTTGAATTAGGGAATGAACAGAAAAATGAACACGATATTCATGGTAATGATGCTAACAGGGAATTGATTGGAGAAGCTTTTAACGTGGCTCCTAGCTTTTTTCAAGGTAAAAAGCGTACTGCATTGAAAAAGCTTGAAGCGTCCGCTCAGAAAAAAGGGAATAATCCCTTAATTCTACTTTTATATAACAGCGATGCTGTTAATGAAGGATACTCTTTTAAGAGTAAAGAAAATCTATTTCATTTAGCTGTAGATGTTCCCAAAAAGTATAATGAATACATGAAATCATTTAGACTAAAATAAGTCATTAAGACAGAGCTTGAATCTAGCTATCTTCTAAATATGTTTTGGACCAACCAAATCCAAAACATAATGAACAAAAGAACCTTTATTTGGGAGCATCAGCCCCAAGAAAAAGCTGAGAAGTATTTCTTCTCAGGACGATTCCTGGTGACAAAGGGTGTACAAGCGTTGCTATCAATGAATCAAATCTATGCCATTTATTTCCTGGTTAAAGCTTTGGCAGAGCAGGAAGAGGGGCTTGATTATTTGCAAGTGTTTATTCACAAGGAGACCGAGCAAAAGTTATTCTTCATTGACCAGTTGAATGAAGAAATGAAAAAGGAGCATCCACCTGAACATGACTATTGTACATTGCTTTTGGCAGAGGAGTACTGATTTTTCGAATACCAGGTATGTTGTACATCCTGGTTTTTCAAAATGAAACAAGTTTTAAAGACCACTTGCAAGTTCCTATCCCAGACATATATTAGCATTAATTTATCCTTATTTAGCTATGAAAAACTTTGACCAACGAAATGAACTCAAAAAGCAACTTAATCGTAATCGCTCTGAATTTTATGTAAAAGGAGGGAAATTCGATACACTCATCTATGAGTAAATATCGGTTTTGAAGAAGATGGAAAAGGAGCCGATTTTAAAAGGCCTGTCTTGGTACTGAATAAAATTGGAAATCTATTTGCAGTGCTTCCTATGACCACGAAATGAAAGGATACCAGATTTTATTATCGCCTTCCTGATTTGTATTTTAAGAAGCCTTCTAGGATCATCTTATCCCAGGTAAGGGTCGTTGATAAAGCTAGATTTATTGAAAAGATTGGAATGGTCTCAGAAGGGATTTATGCAGATATAAAGGAAAAACTTAAAGCACTCATGCTTTAAGCTTTTTTTCTCTCCGACCAGAGCCGGAGGAGAATCCCGAAGGACATTTGTGTTTGTATTATAAGGAAATGTTCTGGTGCGTCAAGTTTTCTTCGATACAGGAAACTAGAGTTGTTCAAATTCTAAAAAGAGGACCCTTTGGAATTAAAAAACTGTTTTATCACAATTTAATAATGTAATTTAACTCCTATGAACTTAACTGATTTATACAAGTCGGTATTACACTCCATAGCAGAGAAAAGAACAGGAGGCCAAATTGCAATTGAAGGATTTTTCTATCAGTTTCAATATAGCTTGTGTAATTTATTAGAATCTTTATCAGACGATAAAGTTCAAGGAATCCGTCTGGAAGGAATTGAAGATCTAGATGTTTTTGAGCATTATGAAGGAAATAAATTTATTAGAAAATTTTACCAAGTCAAGCACTCAAAGAATAGTCTATCGCCTTCACAATTTTGGGGTAAGGGAATTATTCAAAACTTCCTTGAAGTTTACACTAAAGACAGGAATGCACATTTTGTGGTAGTGCATGATATGGATATAAAAGGTGATTACTTAATACAAATAAAAAATCAAACCTTAGATGATAAAGGGTTAGAGTATTGGCAGAAAAAGATTATTGAATTTCAGAAGCAGCAAAAAGAAACGGCATCGAAAGCCTGGGGCACAAGTGATATTCAAAGCTTTTTGCAAAGCATTTCATTTCAGAAAATATCAGGGCATCAACTGCAAAAAAACTCTCTAAAAGAAATAATTCAGTTGTTCAGTATTGATACTGGGAATGCAAATTTATTTTATAAAAGCCTTTTGCAACAAACGTTGGAATGGTCATTAAATAGAGAGTTTATAACCTTCGCAAAGTTACAAAATGTTGTCAAAAGAATTCAATCGGAAATTGAAAAAGGAGGAATAAATAAAGCAGCAAAACAAGGTTGGATTAGTGAAGTTGAATTTATTCCTGGTGAAAAAGCAAACTTATCGAAATATTATGAGGGTATAGCTGCAAGACCGGCTCATATAGCAAATGGTTTACCTGTAAGAAGGAAATCTTGGGAAAAGGAATTAGAAATAAGTTTATCTCAAGCCGATATTTCAGTTATCAAGGCTTCGAGTGGCCAAGGAAAGTCTACTATTGGGTGGCAAACTGCTTATCATCTTAAGCAAAAGGGTCATACAATTTATGAACTTATTCTTTGTGATGTCCCTGAAAAAATTGGGGAGTTACTTTCTTTTCTTGAGACCAGATACAAATATCTAGGTGAATATCCTATTGTTATTATTGATGGATTGAATCAGCTTCAAAAGTCTTGGAACTTGTTAGCAAATAGATTAGCCGACGCTCCTGTCAAATTTTTAATTACCACTAGGGAAGAAGACTGGAGAGTATTTGGCGGTGGTTTTTCTATCCTAGATGTTCGCTTTATTAACCTAAATATGTCTTTTACGGAGGCTAAAGATATCTTTAATGTTCTTAAAAAAAACAAGATTGTTCATGAATCTGCTCCTAAATGGCAAGCTGCTTGGGAATCTGTGGAGGAGAGAGGGCTGATGATGGAGTATATCTTCCTCATAACACAGGGGAGAATGCTTCATAGTAGGTTAAGAGAACAAGTAATAAGCTTAAAT
This sequence comes from Bacteroidota bacterium, assembly GCA_038530915.1. GTDB lineage: Bacteria > Bacteroidota > Bacteroidia > Chitinophagales > Saprospiraceae > JANQPA01. The sequence continues at coordinate 3,413 of JBCBCD010000206.1, read as the reverse complement.
GATCCAGATTCTTCTGTTGACGGTGCAGCAAAGTTGGAGATTTTGAGGCTGGTATCATTAGCAGATTTATGTGGAATAAAACTGAAAACAGATGATGTAATTACTTTGGTAAGAAGAATAGTAGGAATAAAGACTGATAGAGGGAGACTTATTAAAAGTCTAGAAAATGAGTACTATATTAAATTTGGGGCAAATTATGTAGAGGGACTCCATTCCGTGCGTTCACATCATTTGTTTGAATTACTTCACGAACATATTTCCCCTATAGAAACGGCAACTAATCTTGTTTCGGTAATCACTGATAATCAAATTCAACTGTTCTTTAGTAATGTTTTCTCATTTTTGAATAGTGAAAACTTTGAAAGCTTCATCAGCTTTTGTGGGGTTTATTTTTCTTCTAAATCCTATTTCGAGAAATCTGAAGTCTGTAATGGATTATTTGAATATGAGGTAAGAAAACATTGGGAAGAAAATCAGGAACACTATGATAAAATTTTTGAACTAGGTGGAATCCAGCTATGCCCTATCGAAACAGCACCTTGGCAAGAGAAGAGGCTTGTTGAGAAAATGAACACTACATTAAAAGGACTCCTCAACCATTTGATCGAGGAGATAGCTAAAGTAGAGAAATTTGACCCAGAGAAAAGTATGTTATCAGCATTCTTAAGAACACTACAGAATGACGAGTTGAAAACGAATTTAAGAGGCTTAGGAGCCTTATCTCAGTGGTATTTAAAACTCAAAATTCCTTATAAGATATATGATGGTTTCCCGTTTGATAGCATCATCAACTTGATTTCCGATGGAGAGGTGGAAGAGGCTGCGAATATAGCAGATGCATTGTATTTATATAACCAAGATGTATATGTCTCTTTTATTAATTTGAAAAAGTGCGAGGTTTTTCCAGTATTAAAGAAACAAACTCAGACACTATCTCTCCAGGAGAAAGGAGGAGATATAAAGATTCAATACCTCCTTTTAGGTGAAAAAATTGCGAAAGGGAATGATGAAAGTGTAAATAGGATCAATATTATCAGTTCCATACTGCCTATTTACGAAAAATACTGCACTAGAGCACTTATTCCGCCATTGGAACTATATGATTATCTAAATTGGGATTCGATTGATAGCTCAGTCAAGAATATGCCAAAAGAAAATATATATAACAAGTTCCAAGTTCATTTGAATCAAATGTGGGTTAGTGGTATCCAATCATTTTATTCAAGCGGGTCTTTTTATGAATGGCAAGAACAATGGGTTGACATGAGGAGACTCGGTCTTAAGTATGTCATGACCTTAAATGCGGTAATTGAGGCATTTCTTGAAGGGAATAGTGCCAGGGCAAATAAGCAAGCAAAAGCCATAGAAAAGATTAGCAAAAAATTAATCCACTTAATCAGAACAGAAAGAAAAATTCCTGATATCCAGAACTATGATTTTATACAAGAAATCAAGAATATTGAAAAACTCCTTGTCTCTTGGAAGTCTAAACTCCTTAACATAGTGAATCAAACTGTGAGTCTTTTTGATAAAGAGAACACTCAAACGAATATCAATGTAATTGGGATTTATAGAATTATTGAGGAAATGCAAACTGCCTTTGATTCTATTGGGAGCTATCAAGCGAAATATTTTAGTACAAAAGAACTGAGTGGAAAAGAAGTATACTGGTATGGTAGACTATTTAATTCTGTTCAATATTTAACAGAATGTTTTGATCAAAGAAAACCTGTTAATAATGCTAAGGATCAAATTGCTGACTGGGCTTACTCAAAGAAAAATTTATTTGATAAAAGTGTAATTTCCGCTATCTCTTTTCTTGAGCAAGAAACAGGATTTGAAAGTATTTATCCTAGCTTTTCACTTTACGATGAACTACTAACAACTGTTGTTATAGGTATTAAAGGAATTGAGCTTGCAGAACTTGAAGATAAGTTTGTGTGGTTATGTGTTGGACTTCAGGAATTTGCGAATGTGAAACTTGATTTTCTGACAGTAGTACTCGTGAAAGAAAACATAGCAAAAGGGGCTTGGAGATTTAATAAGAAGACATTGAGTCAGTTGAAGGAGATGACTGAAAGTGATAATTTTGATGAAACAACCTTCAATAATCCCTTACCCATTAGTTTGGATGAAAGAACCATTTCACCACTCGAAGGAATTCAGCTAAATCCTATCACCCTCAATTCAACAGAAAATGTTGTATATGAACTATTTGAGAATTTATGGACACTTTCAAGATATAGAGAAAAACTTGATACTAGTATTGATGCTGAATTGAGTTGGTTAGCTGAAATTGAATCAGAGTACAAGCTAAAAACGAAAGAAAACCTTTCATTGATTGAAAAAGAATATCCTTCAAAAGATTTCGATTATTATTCTGGTCTCACTGCACGAATAATCGAAGAAGGTAAATTAATGACCAATCAAGAGTTTACTTTATATACCAACGCTCTATTTAAGCAGATTTTGATGAATATTTAAGACCCATATTCCAATTTATAATCTTTAAAACTAAACCTATATGTACTTATCAAACCTAAAACTTTGGAACTTTAGAAAGTATGGAAAAGAAGAAGACTTAAACCTTGAGGAACCAAATCTAAATTTGAATTTCACTATGGGGTTAAATGTATTAATTGGGGAGAATGATTCAGGAAAATCAGCAATTGTTGATGCCATTAAATTAGTTCTCAAGACCCACAGTTATGAATGGATTAGAATTTCAGAAGAAGACTTTTACCAAGGTCAAAATAGGTTTAGGATAGAGTTAATATTTAAGGACTTAAAAGATAAAGAGGCAAAGAATTTTACAGAATGGCTTGGCTGGGAAGGAGAAGGAGTAGAGGCAAAACCATATTTGAGACTTATTTATGATGTTAGTAAACAAGATTCTAGGATCTTGCCTAGTGATGTTAGAGCAGGAGCAGATGACATCGGGTATCAATTAACTGCCGAAGCAAGAGAGTATTTGAAAACTACTTATTTAAAACCTCTTAGAGACGCAAAAAGTGATTTGGTCCCCAGAAAAAATTCTAGATTATCACAAATACTTCAAGGTCACGAAGCCTTTAAAGATAAAGAAAATGACCATCACCTAATTGAATTATTTGGTTTCTTTAATGAATCGGTTGAAAAGTATTTTGATGGTAAAGAGTTAGTTAAAAATCCAGATGGTACAATAAGTGAAAACCCATTATCGGATTCTAATGGTAAAGTACTGAAAGCAGAGATAGATAAGTACATCAGGTCATTTTATGATGGCTCTAAAGAAACAGAAATTAGAGTGATTGAGGGGAAACTAAAAAGTATCCTTGAAAAATTAGAACTGTCTATTAAGGATGATTACAACTTAGGCTTAGGAACTTTGAATCGTTTGTTTAAATGAAGTAGTTCTGATGCCATAAACAAAC
>JBCBCD010000205.1:0-9187 GCA_038530915.1 Bacteroidota bacterium | reverse complement strand
GCTCCAAAAATCTGATCGATCAAAAACACTATTTATTTTTGTCCAACCACTTACCATTCTTCGCCCAATCCATTTATTAACTTTTTGAGTGCTTTATATTTTTTCTAGAGGGCTGGTTTCTTATCATAACCAATAGACAGTTTCTCTCTTTTGACATCTACCATTCATGCATTGATTAGTATAAGATCAACCGATTCTAGTTGTTTGCACGACAAAAAGAGAAGAATTTATAGACAGCAGAAGAAAGTACCAAACGTTTTCATATCAATTACTTTTGCAAAGAAGTAAGCAAAGGAAGTAGTTAATAATTTTAAAATAACTATTTATGAGAACATTACTTTTATTATTGATCTGTACCGTTTTTTCTGTTAGCAACACTTATGCTCAAGCTCAGCCACCTTGTAATACTGAAGCTCATGCTCAATTTGACTTCTGGGTAGGCGAATGGAATGTTTTTGATTCTAAGGCAGACACCATTGTAGGAACCAACACCATTACACGAACCCTCAATGGTTGTGTCATTGAAGAAAACTGGACCGGTAGTACTGGCTTCCGAGGAAAGAGTTTCAACACTTTCAGTCCTCTTGATTCTACCTGGAATCAAGTATGGGTGGACCAAGGAGGTAGCACCTTTCAATTCAAAGGTAAATACGAAGATCAGACCATGAAGTTAAAGGGGCAATATGGTCAAGCTCCTAATCAAATCTTGTTTGACTTATCTTTCCATTGGAACAAAGAAGAAGATACTGTCAGACAAGTTTGGAAAAGCTCAAGTGACAAAGGTGAAAATTGGCAAACGGTTTTTGATGGAACTTACAAAAGGAAGAAGTAATTAGATCTTCACAAACACCCTTTTTCTATACATCAACCAAGACAGCAAAAAGAAAAACAATACATTGGCAATGGCATATGCTAAAGAAGCCTGATAATCGCCCAAAAAAGGTGTGAAAAATGTATTGTAAATCCAGCTACCTAGTGTTACCTTGACTTCGCCTGCTTCAAACCAATAGATTTTATAAAAAAGCTTTGCTATAAATCCGGAAAGAACAAAGACAAAGAGTGCGTTCATTCCATACACTTCAAAGGGCCACGACCATTTGCTGATTTTTAATACATCAATCAGCCAATAGGTCACCCCTAAAAAGAGCATAGCCACTCCCGTCGTATGCAAAACATATGAACTGGTCCACAACTTCTTATTGATAGGAAAGGCCAAGTGCCATATCCAGCCCAATGCCACAATAATCACTCCCATAGCTAGTATACCAGCTACTTTTTGATAAGCTTCCCGATCAGATTTTATCCAAATACCTACCAGAACGCCACTAATACCACTTGCAATTGCTGGTATGGTACTGATCAATCCTTCAGGGTCCCATGTTTTGGATTGTACCCAAAGATGATTGCCAAATATCATTCGATCCAACCAAGCACCTATATTGTTTTCAGGTTCTAAATTAGGTGCTCCTATTCCTGGTACCAGCACTAGGCTCATTAAAGCCCAATATCCTAAAAGTAAGCCTACCGAAAGCCAAACCATCTGTTTCCAATCCAGATATAAATAAGCAATTGCACTAAATGCATAGACAATTGCAATGCGTTGCAACACCCCCGGAAATCTCATGCTCGTCAAGTCATATTCCTGAATACCTATGATTAAAAGGATAAGCGCTGTAATCGCAAAAAGAATCGTCCCTATTCGCCTGATTAGTTGCTTATTGGAATAAACATGACTGGTTCCTAATAAGAATAAACCAATAATTAAAACTAGAAGTGCCCCATAATGCAGCCACTGTATGCCTTTAATACCTGCTGGCATCCCAAAGTTGGGAAAAGCTGCCAGGAAAAGACCTAATCCCAGAATGATGCCAGCTCTGGAAAGACTTTTCAGTAATACTTTTTGCTTACTATCTCCGCGTGACAAACGCTTGCTAACTGCTAAAGGGATGGCAACACCAACAATAAAAAGGAAGAAAGGAAAGATCCAGTCCGTTGGTGTGATTCCATGCCATTCAGCATGTAATAAAGGCGGGTATACATGCCCCCAACTTCCGGGATTATTCACCAAAATCATACCAGCAATGGTTATTCCACGAAACACGTCTAGAGATCTTAATCTTCCGTCCATATTTTTGTCTTTTGCTTGTTTCCTATTGCAACTTTGGAATCCTAATAAAGTCTTTTTTACAGAGATTATTAAAAAACTATGAAAAATGAAACAACTCTTTTACACTTTTTTGTTAGTCAGCAGCAGTATGATCATACTACAAAATACGCTCCATGCTCAAAGAGATGTAATGGTAAAAGGAGACTTAATCAGTCACGATTTCGATCTTGAAGACTTCCACTCCTTATCCCTTTTTTTGAAAGCAGATGTCTATCTCACTCAAGATAGCAAACAAAGTGTCAGAATTGAAGCCCAGGAAGATTTGATCAGGTATCTGGAACATGAAGTAAAAGATGGAAAGTTATATTTAGATGTAGATGATCGTGTAAGGCGTTATGAGCGAATTAAAATACACATCAGCCTACCGGAATTAAGAAAGATCTCTATCAGCGGTACTTCAAGGGTAAAAACCATGAATGACTTTAAGGACCTGGACGACGTTAAAGTAGTCATCACCGGACATGGAAAGGTAAAATTAACCGGCTCTGCAACTAACTTACAGGTTGCTATTAGTGGGTTGGGAGATGTTGAGGTTTCTGAGTTTGAAGTAGCTTCTTGCGATGTGAGTATATCGGGAAAAGGATCTTGCAATGTACATGCTAGTGACTATCTGGATGTAGGAATTTCCGGCTGGGGAACAGTTAGGTATGTCGGTCAACCAAGTATTAATAAGGGGATCTCCGGTATTGGGAAAGTAAAGAAAATGAAATGATAATTAAGTGATCAACATAAGTGCTTCATTATTGACCTCAGAAATGTCTTTACAATATAGAAATTAGCTAATCCTTGAGAGTTTCTTATATTGAGGATATGAATTATGATTTCCTTGATTTAGGGAGTTTGATTGATACTACCACAATTAATTATGGAAAGACACACCCTATTAGCAGCCATTTTTACAATATCTTGCCTGATCACATCCTGCACTCCAAACCCTCAAGCCGATGCTTCTAAAGAATCGATCACAATGGATTCTATTCCTTCGACCATACTCCAACAAGATGGTTTTTACCTGACCAATAGTAAAGGAGATACGGTCCCGACCGGCGTTCCCTTCCCAGCCATTGGCAAAAAGACCCTCGAGCGCATTCCTCCGCCCAAAGTGATTGCCTTTGAGGAGGAGAAAATTCCCGCTTTCCCCAATATGGTTCGGGCCGGCGAGCCAAAAACCGTTACAGTACCCGAAGACCTGCTGGTTTATATCCCCGGCCGGGATTCCGTCATCACAGTGGATACCATAGATATAGAGGTAGAAACAAGCCCATTTAGTGAGCCCAAACCCGTTCCTGCCTTACCGCCAGGACTAAATGAAGAGGCCAAATACGATATTCAATATTTGGATATAGAGCAGGGGCTGTTATCCTCTAGAATTCATCCGATTTTTCAGGATAGCAAAGGGTATTTATGGTTTGGTTGCCGCGAGGGTTTAAGCCGATATGATGGACGGCAGTTTTGGCATTACCAATTTAGAACGGCCGTAAATTTATATGGGGTTCAAACTATAATGGAAGACAAATTCGGAAATATTTGGTTTGCTTCACAAGACCAAGGGGTCTTTCGCTATGATGGAACAAACCTTACCCATTTTTCTAAGACCTATGGAGTGGTGTTGGAAGATCAAAGGGGACATATTTGGTTTAGCACGCGAGGTGGCATTTGTCGTTATGATGGGTCAAACTTTATTCGTTATTCCATTAACCTTGCCCCAAAAGGTATCACGGCCATGATGGCGGATAGTAAAGGCAATATTTGGGTGGGTTTGGGTAATTATTGGGGTAATGGTGGAGTCCTGCGTTTCGACGGTAAACAATTTGCTTATTTTTCTACTACCTCCGGCTTTGGTAATTCTGGTGTTCTGCGCATTTTGGAGGATTCTGATGGTAACATTTGGTTTTGCACCCATAAAAGGATCAGCCGATTTGATGGAAAGCGTATTTCTATCTACAGCGCCCAGGAAGGTTTGATAGGCAGTTGGCATAATGACATCATGGAAGATCAGGAGGGAAATATCTGTATATCTTCCAACCGTGGCTTAAATCGTTTTGACGGAACATATTTTACACACTTTACCACAAAGGAAGGACTTAGCGACAATTCGGTTCTTTATACTTTCCAGGATAAGGAAGGCCATTATTGGGTGAGTACAGATAAAGGAGTAAATCGATTGGACTTAGCAAGCCCCATTTATTTTAATTTAGAACCTGATCAAGGAATAAAGGATAATTTTATTGAGGATAGCCGGGGGGATCTATGGTTTTCAAGCTGGAATGCAATTTTTCGATTTTCGGAGGGCGTATTCACCCGGTTTTCATCGGAGCACTTAAAAAGTAGAAATTATTCTTCTGTTTTTGAAGATACGAAAGGAAATGTATGGTTTTTATCAGCTATAACAAAGGATGGAATTCTTAAATTTGATGGGCAAAAGTTTAACCATTTCTCTATTCAACAGGGCTTTCCGGGTGTAAGATGGTATCATTTTAAATTGGAGGACAGCTATGGTAAATTTTGGTTTATCAGTGAGGATAAGGGTGCCCTAAGTTACTTTGATCCTTACAATTTGGCTGCGGGCATCACCAGTTTCACCACTGATCATGGGTTGCTCAGCAACAAAGCATGGGTTGTATCTATGGATGCCATAGGAGACCTATGGATAATTTATAGGAAATATTATACGCCCAGTGATTTTGAAAACGGCCCGAGTGTAACGCGTTACACGTTTCCAGGTGACTCTATGGCCTATGAGCCAGGCTTTTTTACGCATTTTTCATCCAATGAAGGTTTAAGTGGAGATAGTATTTCTATTCTTTTAAAAGATAGGGACGGGGTTTTATGGTTTGGAACAGAAAATGGGATTGATTATTTTGATGGACAGCCCCTTCCTTCCGGTCAACCCAAGTTTTTATCCGCCAACTTTCCGAAAAGCGTTTTAACTCATGATTTATCTCAGCTATTTGAAGATAGTAAAAAGAACAAATGGCCGATTACCATTAAAGAGGGGCTTTTTAGACCTGATGGTTCCAAATATATTCATTACAACACCCAAAATGGACTGGATGATAATCGAATCTGGAACATAAAGGAAGATAAGCAGAAAAGGGTTTGGGTAACAACTTTTGGTGGTCGAGACTTGATCCATTTATTTGTTCCCACCAATAACCCGGACAATTCCTCCGATGAGGGCTACAAATTATTCTCTTTGGGGGCAAAGGATGGATTTCGAGGAAGTCCGAAAGGTATTTACGAAGATAAATCGGGCCGAACATGGCTTATGGGTGATGGGATGTTACTTTTAGACAGTACGAATACGTTTAAACCTTCCTCCAAACCACCACAGGTTCAGCTAACCCAAATCGGTTTGGAGCAGACCTATGTTGATTTTCAAAAACTGGCAGATAAGGCCTATCGGGATCAATTTTCTTTTGGAAAAGACTTACATAATTCGTTTGATTCTATAGTTCCTTTTAGCAACTACCCTATTGATTTAAATCTGCCGCATCATCTAAATCAACTTGACTTTTATGTTTCAGCTATTGACTGGCAGTCTCCACAAAAAATCCAGTACAGTTATTGGTTGGAAGGCTACGATAAGACCTGGCGTAAACCACAATCTGAGTCTAAAGTTTCCTATTACAACCTCCCTCACGGCCAGTATACCTTCAAAGTGAAAGCCATTGGTGAATCCCAGGAATGGAGTGAGCCCTTTGAATATTCCTTCCGCATCCGACCACCCTGGTGGCAGACCACCTGGGCTTATCTAAGCCTTTTTGCCTTGCTGGTACTTAGCGTTTACTTTATCTTCCAGTGGCGTACCTATTCTTTACGCAAACAAAGAAAACTGTTGCGCCTCCAGGTAGCAGAACAAACGCAGGAAATACGCCTTGCTAAAAATATCGCCGAGGAAGCCAATCAAGCCAAGTCTAACTTTTTATCCACTGTCAGCCATGAATTGCGCACACCCTTGACTTCCATTATTGGCTTTGCGAAGATAAATAAGAAGCGCCTGGAAGAACGGTTGCCATTGTTTCTACCAAATGATCCTAAACCTCAAAAGATCCTTAAGCAGGTGAATCAAAACAACGAGGTCATTATTTCTGAAGGGGAGCGCCTGACCTCCTTGATTAATGGGCTGCTTGATATGGCCAAGATCGAATCCGGCAAAGTAGAATGGAGAATGGAAGAAATAGATCCGGCAAAACTCATTGAAAAGGCGACTACCGCTACCGCTGCCCTTTTTGAACAAAAACCAAGTCTACAAATTGTTAATGACAATCAGAAAGATCTCCCAACGATCATTGCAGACAGAGACCGACTGATACAGGTGCTTATCAATTTGATCTCCAATGCTGTAAAATTTACCGATACTGGTCATGTTAAAATTGCAGCAAAGACTAGGCAAGGTAAAGAGAATAGTGAAATTATTTTTTCTATTCAAGATACCGGCTCCGGCATCCCCCCTGATCATCTTGACCAAATCTTCGAAAGATTCAAACAGGTAGCAGATAACCAACAAGGTAAGCCAAAAGGAACCGGCCTGGGCCTTCCGATTTGCAAGGAAATTGTAGCGCATCATGGAGGAAATATCTGGGTGGAAAGTGAGCTGGGTAAGGGCAGCACATTTGCTTTTACCATACCAGTATCGAAAGAGTAGGTTTTTCAGTGCAGGGTGTAGAGGCCCACTACACCCTACACCAAAACAAATGACCATTATGAAACCTATACTTACATTTTTAACGAAATAAATTTGCCTGCTTAAGATATCCTGCTCCAACCTTTCACTGACTTGATGTATTTCTCCAAATAAATCTTCAATCCTTTGTGCTCGTCTTTTTGAAGCTTAATGTCTTGTTCCAGGATTTTCATTGCCGTTTCTCTCGCTTTTTGTAAGATTCTTCCATCTTTTGCCAGATCAGCAATTCTAAGATTGATGATACCACTCTGTTGGGTACCTTCTATATTTCCAGGGCCTCTCAATTTTAAATCGGCCTCTGCAATTTCAAAACCGTTATTGGTGCCCACCATGGTTTTGATCCGTTCTTTGCCTTCATTACTCAGCTTGAAGCTAGACATGAGAATACAATAGGACTGATCCGCTCCACGTCCTACCCTACCCCGCAATTGATGCAGCTGTGCCAAGCCAAAACGCTCCGTGTTTTCAATTACCATAACACTGGCATTAGGCACATTTACACCAACCTCAATTACAGTAGTAGCTACCATGATTTGCGTTTCATTTTTGATAAAACGTTGCATTTCATAGTCTTTATCCGCAGGCTTCATTCGACCATGTACAACGCTGATCTTGTATTTTGGCAATGGAAAATCTCTACTTAAAGCTTCATAGCCTTCTTCCAGGTTTTTTAAGTCTAAAGTTTCCGACTCTTCGATCAAAGGATAAACAACATAAACTTGTCGACCTTTTTCAATTTCATTGCGCATGAAACCGAATACTTGCAGTCGGTGATTCTCTGTCTTGTGCAGGGTTTGAATAGGTTTTCTTCCCGGTGGCAATTCATCAATTACTGACACATCAAGGTCACCGTATAAAGTCATGGCCAAAGTACGAGGTATGGGGGTAGCTGTCATGACCAAAATATGCGGTGGATTGGGCTTGCTTTTTTTCCAAAGTTTAGCCCGTTGAGCTACACCAAAACGATGCTGCTCATCTGTTATGGCCAAGCCAAGATTTTTAAATACTACAGGATCTTCAATAAGTGCGTGAGTACCTACTATGATATCTATTTCACCTTCTGCTAAAGCTGCTAAAACTTCTTTTCTTTTTTTCCCCTTAACACTACCCGACAGGAAATCTACTTTGATATCTAATCCTTCTACATACTTACTAATCGATTGAAAATGCTGTTGTGCTAGGATTTCCGTTGGTGCCATCATACAAGCCTGGAAACCATTATCCAAAGCCATGAGCATGGTCATTAATCCAACGATTGTCTTACCACTACCTACATCTCCTTGCAACAATCGATTCATCTGAATCCCTCGCTTGAGATCCATTCGGATTTCTTTCAACACCCTTTTCTGAGCTCCAGTAAGTTCAAAGGGAAGTTTTTCATGAAAGAAACGATTAAAATAGTCACCTACCTTTTCAAAGATAAATCCTCTTACCTGTTGCTGTCTTCTACTTTTTAATTGTAGCAGCCTAAGCTGAAGGAAAAACAATTCTTCAAACTTTAGTCGATTCCTCACCTTTTCCAACTCGCCATAGGATCGAGGGAAATGAATGCGATACAAAGCATAAGCATGAGAAGGAAAGTTGAACTCGTCAATCAAATATTGTGGCAAGGGTTCTGGTAAATCATCTGGAGTTAATTTTTCAAATAAATTTTTAAGTAGTTTTCTTCTGGCCTTTGAATCAAGGTATTTTGTATTTAGCTTTTCTGTACTTGGATAAACCGGCTCAAAAGTAGCCGCAGATTGTGGTTGATCAGCAGTTACTTGTTCCATTTCGGGATGAGAAATCGTCAATTGCTTATTGAAGGCGCTTATTTTTCCATAGATGATGTATTCAGCCCCTACCACCAGTTGTTTTTCTAACCAGTGAATACCAGTGAACCAAATCAAATCTATTGACCCCGTATCATCTCTAAACTTACCGACTAACCTCCTCTTGCGACCTTCACCCAATTTATTAATCCTACGTAATACACCTTTGATCTGTACACTGCCACTATCTTCATGCAAGGCATTGATCTTGTGAAACTGTGTTTTATCAATGTATCTGAAGGGGAATAAATACAACAAGTCTCGGAAAGTATGAATGGACAATTCCTTCCGCAATAATTCTCCCTTTTTGGGGCCTACTCCTTTTAGAAATTCAATCGGACTATTTAGTACCTCTTCGGTCATCAGAAATTTTAACTATTACTTTCTAAACTTTTTTTTTATTCAAATTCAAAAATCGTGCTTTATTATAACTTTTTGTGTAAAAAAAGTCAATCTTTTTGCACATCCATGAAACGAAAATGTTGAAAAAACAGTTTAAACCACTAAAACAGAATATTCTAC
>JBCBCD010000204.1:0-9192 GCA_038530915.1 Bacteroidota bacterium | reverse complement strand
TGATAGAGCATCCACCAGCATTTGGTATGAGAGTAGTAGATTTCAATGAAGCTGAGATCAAGGCGATGCCGGGTGTAACCGATGCATTCATAGTTGACATCACTCAAGCAGATTCAAGAGGCGGCTATAGAGATGATTTTGCGAAGTTGGTTGCTATTGTAGGAGATTCAACCTGGCAATTGATGAAAGCTAAAAAGGCATTAAAGGTCAATTATGAAACGGTAAGTGAATTAGAGAACTCTGAAATGCACGCTCAATTGATGAAAGATCAATTGGAGAACGGGGAAGTACAAAACAGTCGTAAAGATGGTGATCCTGAGGCTGCTTTTGCCAATGCTGCCAAAGTAATCGAGCGTACTTACACAGCTCCTTTCATGGCACATAACACCTTAGAGCCAATGAACTTCTTCGCTCATGTAACAGAAGATAAAGCTGAGTTGGTAGGACCGACACAGACACCTAAGCGTATGGAGAATGATGTTTCTAAGCTATTCGGTATACCTGCTGAAAACATCACGGTAGCAATGACACGTATGGGGGGTGGATTTGGTAGAAGATTGTACTCACATTTTGGTGTGGAAGCAGCTGCTATTTCAAAGAAAATGGGGGCTCCTATCAAGTTGATCTATTCCAGAGAAGATGACATGACACAGGGTACTTACCGTCCAGCTTATCGTTCGACTTATAAAGCAGGCTTGGATGAAAACAACAACCTTATTGCATTTTCTGCAAAAGGTACAGGTTTGCCCTCAGGTCCTCTTTTCCCTAACAGATTCCCTGCCGGATCGGTTGATAATTACCTTGCGGAAAACGTGACTTCTCCAACCAATATTACTACCGGAGCATGGAGAGCACCAAGGTCTCACTTCACTGCCGGGGCAGAGCAATCTTTTCTGGATGAAGTAGCTGAACTAGCTGGAAAAGACCCAATCGAATTCCGCATGGAGTTGTTTGAAAAAGCTAAAAACAATCCGGTGGGTGAAGAGAATGATTACGATGCAGAAAGATATGCTGGTGTTTTGGCTATGGTAAAAGAAAAAGCCAATTGGGGTACAGAAACACCTGGAGTATTCAGAGGGGTGGCTGCTTACTATTGCCACAGTAGTTATGTTGCTCAGGTTATGGATATAGTTATGGAAAATGATCAACCAAGAGTGAAGAAAGTGTACTGTGCAGTAGATTGTGGGATAGTTGTCAATCCGGAAGGTGCAGCAAATATCATTCAGGGTGGTGTTGTAGATGGTATCGGACATGCGATGTATAGTGAGCTGAAGTTTGAAAACGGAGCTCCTACACAAAAGAACTTCGATTCGTATCAACTGATCAGACACAATCAGTCACCAGCTGAAATTGAAGTACACTTTGTAGACAATGGCATTGCTCCAACTGGTTTAGGTGAGCCTGGTTTACCGCCAGCAGTAGCTGCTTTGGCGAATGCATTGTACAAAGCTACCGGAACGAGGTACTACAATAATCCGTTTAGTACTGCAGCACAAGAAGAAGAGAAGGTATTGGGATAATTTCTCGATGCTTCTTAATAAATCGGGATTATCGAAGTATTTCGGTAGTCCCGTTTTTTATTCACCATGAAGTCGAAAGGGTTTCATGGAGTTCTATTTATAACCTATTATGGAACTCAACATTGATTTTATCAGTCTGCTCGGTGGTTTTTTCACAAGCATTGGCCTATTTATCAGCAGCTTTTATTTGCTGAGAAATAAACTACACAATGATGGTTATCTCTTCCTTTATCTAGCTCTCCTCCTACTCTCTTATGAAGTTTTTTATAAATCCCTGATTCATAGTCGGATGATTTATGACTTCATTGTTCTTTATTATCCAGGTCGATTTATTAATTTCTTGGCATATCCTGTATTTCTGTTATTCATTTATTCTATTGTAAAAAAAGGGCTCAGATGGTCTGTTGCGCATTGGATACTGTTTTTTATCACTGTGGCTTATTCATTTTTTTCAACTCTAAAAGGCTTTGCATTTAGCATAGAAGAAAAAAAACGAATGCTGGATCTTTTTTACCAAGACAGTAGGCCCGGACCTTTCAACTATTGGAATAATCTTAATACCCTTTTTAAGTTTACTCTTTTTCCCTTGGCCTTCTTAAGTTTGATTGGATATGAGTTCTTCACCTTTCGAAAAAGGATAAAGAACATTCAAAACAAACGATTATTGAACTTTGTAGCAGCTATTATCATCATCTATTTCTTATATCATCAGATTTCAAATTCGATTTATCAGCTTGCCTTTCAAATAACCAATTTTTCTATGATTGAATGGCCGGTAGATATCTTCTTTTTGTCTATCATAGTGCTATTAATGGTTTTAGTAGCCTTATCCGTCAACTCTGGGGATGAGTTTTTTCCGCCTACCAAATACCAAAAAAATCCGCTGGCTCAGTCTACCTATGAACAATTGATTGCTTCTGCAAAAGACATCATAGAGAGGGAGCAGTTGTATAAAAAATCTAAAATCACCCTAGCAGCATTAGCCCAAAAGATAGATACCAACCCCAAATATTTATCACAATCGATCAACGCTCATTTGGGGATAAGTTTTGCAGATTTTATCAATCAATACCGAGTGGAAGAAGCTAAAAAGCTATTGCAGGATGTAGAAAATAAAAACCTAACCTTAGAAGCGATCGGTCTTCAAGCAGGCTTCAATTCCAAGACGACCTTTTTCAGAGCTTTTAAAAAATTCACCAATCAGACACCTAATCAATTTCTTAAATCAAGAAAAAGTAAAGATTTATAGTAGGATTATTTGATTAATGCAATGAAATGCGAGTAGACTGATCACCTCACGGCGTGAGGTGATCAGTCTACTCGCATTTCATAGTAGTTTCATTTCCTGAAATGAAACCAGCTAAGGCTTCAAAAAATTGTACAAATACGAGATACCCCTCTTCTTTGTCTTAAAAAAGAACAATGAGTAACCTACTTTTCTTACTAATCTCCCTTTCTGTTTTTTCATTTAAAAACAGGAATGTAGAACCTGCTGAACACGTCTTTTACTTTTCCACTGTCAAGTTCATAGAAACACCTTTGTCTTATCTGGAAGGGAGCGTGCCTCTTTCTAAAGAAATGGCGATGCAAAGAAATCATTATCGTTTCACCTATGATGCTCAGATGCAATTGCAGCGCATTGAGTTTTTCAATAGGAATACAGCTCGTGAACCCAATCATACGGCCAACCATTTCATCTTGGCTCATAAAACAGTGATCGAGTATGAATCCAACAAGGAAATCATCTCCTTTTTTGATAGCAAGGGAAATCCCAAAAACGTCCTGGGTGATTGTTATCGTATGGTCTATCAACTGAACGATCTTGGTTATAGGGAAAAATTATTTTTTAAAAATCAAAAAGGCCAGCGTATTGAAAACAGTTGGAACATTTATGAATATCGTTGGTCCTATCAAAAAGACGGAAGCGTTATCGAAGATCGTTTGAATAGAGCAAAAGAACAAGTCAGAATCCGCCCTAGTTTTGAGTTTTATAGATTAAGACTTTACTTCGATCATAAAGGACATATAGCTTTGATGCAAAACATTGACCAGCAAGGTAATTTAATTGAAAACGCTACTGGTGCAGCACAGGATAAAATCACCACCAATGCTCAAGGCAATCTGCTAAGCTGGGAGGTACTGGACAAAAACGACCAACCAGAAAAAGGAAATGGACCGGATGTTGCCTACGGTATTCAAACCATCGATGAGTTGGGTTATGAAATAGGCTTAAAACAATATGATGAGCAAAAAAACCTCATCTACAGCAAGTATGGCATTTGTCAAAGTAAAACCAGTTATGACCAATTTGGTAATTTGGCAGAAAGATGGTTTTACAATGAAAAATCTGAAGCAAGCCTTCATAAAAATGCGGGCTACCATCACCTAAAAATCAGTTGGGATCCAAGCGGTAATTACAGAACCAAACTAGCATATTTTGATATCCAAAACAAACCTGTCTCTCATGCTCAAAGAGGCTATCAACAAGTCAACTATGAATATGATGGAAACAATAATCTAATAAAAATCAGCTATCACAATAAAGAAGGGAAATTAGTGAATCGAACCGATAATGGAATTGCATATATAGAATATGAATACGATTCCAATGGAAAAAGAGAAAAGATAAAACGATTTACAAAAGACCAACAAATAATCAATCAATGAGTTACTTTGCCGTTTTACTTGGACGTACACCAAATTCTTCCAGGTAAGCACTGGAAAAATAGTTGGGATATTTAAATCCCACTTCATAAGCAACCTGGGAGATGTTTAAATCTGTGGTTTCGAGTAGTTCTTTGGCTTTGTACAATCTTATCTTGCGCAGATGGTGTGAAGTGCTGTCGCCTGTAAGGGCCTTAATTTTTCTATGCAACTGTGTTCTACTTACATTAAGGTCCTTGCAGATTTGAGCAATACCATAATTTTCATTATCAAGATTGGCTTCCAACTGTTCGCGTACTTTTTTTAAGAACTCATCTTCTTGTTGAATTTCAGCAGGTAGCTCAGCAACTTGTGGTGTGTTTTGTTGAAAATAAATTTGGAGTTTGCGACGGATGGTCAACTGATTTTGCAGTCGTGTCAATAGTTCTTCCTCATTAAAAGGTTTCACCAAGTAATCATCAGCTCCTTTTCTTAAGCCGCTTAAACGCGATTCTTGATCGGCTTTAGCAGTTAAAAGTATAATAGGGATATGACTGGTACGTTCATCCTTTTTTAAGGTATCACAAAGTTCAAAACCATCCATAATAGGCATCATTACATCGCTAATGATGGCATCAGGTATGTGTTCTATAGCTTTTTCCATCCCTTCCTGACCATCCTTAGCTAAGAGCAAATTGTATTGACCTTCTAAAGAGGTCGCCAAATATTGCATTACGTCTTTATTATCTTCTACCAAAAGAATGAGTGGATGGTCTTCTACTATTGGAGTATTGTCCAAAGATTCTATAGCAGTTGTCAGTTCTGTTTCGTTTACTAAAGTTTCCTTTGTGATACTTATTTCATTAAAAGCATCTTCTTTTAGTGGAGCATTATTAGAAATGGGTAAGGTGACGGTAAATGTACTGCCTTTATTTACTTCACTTTCGACCGTAAGGGTACCACCCAGTAAAGAGACTAATTCTTTACTCAGTGCCAGTCCAATACCTGTGCCTTCATTAACAGCGGTAACTTCGCCCACCTGATAGAAACGATCAAAAATAAAGGGTAATTTTTCTGAGGAAATACCTATTCCTGTATCCTTTACTTGAATAACTAAGGAAGATGGGGCTTCTCTTCTCACAATAAAATAAATATTCCCTCCACTTGGCGTGAATTTAATTGAGTTGGTAAGCAAATTCGATAACACCTGTAGTAATTTATTTTGGTCATAATCCATTACCAATTGTTCTTCTTCTACCAGAAGGTGCATTTGGAGACCTTTACTACTGGCTAAAGAGTTGAAAGATTCAAAAAGGTAATGAAAGTAGGGGATCACATCTGCCTGAATCATATTGACTTCCAGCTTATCGGCTTCAAGCTTACGCAAGTCCAGTATTTGATTGACCAAGTTTAAGAGGTGGTCACTGTTGCGAAGGACCATATTCAGATTTTCTGCTTCCCTTTCTTCGGGTTTGTTTTTCATTTTTCGAGTAAGACCGGAGATGATGGTCAATGGCGTACGAAATTCATGAGAAATATTGGTGAAAAATAGTGATTTAGCCTGGTCGTTTTCCTTCAAACGCTCAGCTTGAGATTCAATAATTGCTTTATCTCGTTGAATCTTACTAGTAGCTTCTACCACTTTTGACCTCAACTGTCTGATCCAAATCAAAGCACCCAATACCGCTGAAAAGACTAAGAGGACATAAAACCAAACTGTCTTATAAAATATCTCATTGGCTTGAATAGAAAGTGCAATGGGTTCTTCAGTCCAGTTTCCGGAACTATCTTGTCCTTTAATCAATAAACGATACTTACCGGATGGGAGATTACTTAGATTGAGCAACTGTTGATTTCCGAGGGAAGTCCAGTCGCTGTCTATTCCTTCCAACATGTAGGCATATTGGTTTTCTTTAGGATTAATAATACTAGATAGAGCGAAAGAAAGGTTGAGGTATCGCTTTGAAGCAGATAAATGGAGTGTCTCTAAGTTATTGAATTTATAAGTCTCATTCACGATCTCTCCTTTTTGGGCGTCGTAGTATTGAATAGAGGTAAGATAAATTTCCAGACCCTTAGAAGATTTTAACCGATTCTTTAAAACCGTTGGATCTATAACATTAAGTCCATTGATTGTACCTATCAATAAATTGCCATTTTGGGCTTTTAAGGCAGCAAAACGATTGTGTTCTTTTTCTACCAAGCCGTCTTTTAAACCTAAATTCGCTATATGTTGCCCCTCTTTATCGACAATCGAAATGCCATTATAAGTACCCAACCACCAATCTCCATCATCATCTTCCAAAATATTGGCTACGGTATTGTTGATCAGTCCATCATCGTTATTGATGATCTGAAGTTCTTTGGTTTTAGGATCATATATGTTTACACCTGCTAATGGAGTACCTAACCATAACCTTCCTTGATCATCAGGTTCCATAGAAAGAAAGCGAGAGTCAACAAAAGGTGCATCTTTACCTAGATACTCTTTTTCATCGCCAAAAGGATCAATTTTCCAAAGTCCCGTATTGGCAGCCACCCACAACCATTTTTCCTGATCATAATACATTCCATTCACATTGCTCTTTGCCAATATGGGCTGTCCATTGTGCAATATTGGTGTTACAGTCTGTGTAGATAAACTAAAAAGAAAAAGTCCCTTTGTCCTGGAATGAAATATTAATTGATCTTCATCTATAGTGATAAATGTTGAGATTCTATCTATTCCTGTCAGAATAGTCTCACATGTCTTTTTTTCTAAATCAAATTTGACAAAACCATCATCAACATTAACAAATAACTTACCTTCCTGATCTAAATAAAACACATAAAAGACTTTACTTAGATCATATGGACAATCAAAGTTTTTTAGCGTTTCAACCGTTCCTGTTTTAGGGTCTAATCTAAAAACGTCTTGCCCTTGCCAATTCACTAAAAAGGTATGGTTGGGAAGTTCTATCATGGCTCTTATGGAGGCACCTATTAAAAACTGCTGTATACCAGCTGTGTTAGTGGCTTGTTGGATCAAAATCCCCGAAGTTGAACAAATTATCAAGTCTTTTTTAAAATCCTGACTACTGGTGCTTATGAGCGTACGCCGATTTAATGCTTGAAAAAAAGCAGAATAATCGTATCGCTTACCTTCTGTATCTTCCAGCACGGCCTGGTAGTCTTTGTTTACATCTGAAAATACATAAAGGGTATTGCCTACCTCATCCTGAAAAACACAACTGGATTGATCTACTACATTAGGTTGCTCAACAACTCTTTCAATTTGATCCTTATCTTCGTTATACTTAAGCAGTATTCTGTAATTTCTATTGCCTGTACCACGTTTCACTTGAAAAAAAAATACCTTGTCTAATCGACCATAAGTTGGCTGTGGACTTATAAAACCATACCTTTCCTTTACCGCCGAAGGCTCATTGTCAAAGTTTGGATAATTGTATTTTTTTATTGAATTTATTTCAAAGGAATACCGAACCAAATAATCTTTTTCACCTAAATTATCGAACCATAGTTCATTTTCATTAAAAAAGAGAGGAAAAAAGTCATTACTCTTTCGGTAGTAATCTAATTGCGCTAGCTCTCTATAGTTTCCTTGTCTCCATTCTCCAACCACAATTTTTGTTCCTGCTTGATATGCTAGGTAGATAGTTTTATCGGAGGTTAAAATACCATACTTAATTTGTTCTTGTATAGGAAGGTCTTCAAACCGAAGATCGTGTGTTCGTAAATCATAGAAAAAAATTTGATTGGTCTCATCTTGCTGAGTCAAGCCTACTAAAGTATGCCCATCTATGAAGTCAATGAATACATGATCGACTGAGAGTTTTTCAATGGCTCCTCGCACAAACTTAAAATTGTAACCATCTAACTGAAACAAATAAAGGGAAGCCTGCATTTTGGCTGATCCACAAGGTGCCAACCACATTCTGCCATCTTCATCCATAAATGCTTTTTCAAAACAAATATTGGGAAAACTACTCAAGTCACTAAAATCTTCTGCATAGGCAGGATAAAGCTTAGGTAGAGGATCAACTTCCTGAGCTTGAAGGGAGGTAAAGCCACTTAAGAATGATAAGACGAGTAGAGTTAGTAGTAGTCTACACATTAGTTACGTAACTATTTCGCTTTTTGTAAGTATGTGACTTACAAGATAAGAGAAAATAACATAGCTGATATTAAATTTAACTGATCCTCTGGTACATCTTCCTAAATTGTTTGGGAGAGTATTCTTTAAACTTTTTGAACTGCTGGTAGAAAAAGGGTAGACTCTCGTAACCACATTTATAACCAATCTCTGATACTTGTAAGTCTGTTTCTATTAGTAACCTGCTGGCTATATTGACTCGGTATTCGTTGAGAAAAACAAAGAAGGGGCGGTTCATGGTTTTACTAAAGAAACGAGAGAAAGACTGTTCGGTCATATTGAGTGTGGAAGCTACTTCTTTAAGTTTAATTTTCTTTTGATAATTGATTCTTACAAATTGATGGATTTTACTGATTCTGTTGCTGGTATTTGAAGAATGATCATACACATAGGAACTTCCAGCCAACTTAATGCAATCTTCATCCTGTGCCAGCTTTGCCAATATTTGAGTTAGCGTGATGAATCGTTCTAATGGAACTTGATCTATAATATTGTGCATCAACTCAATGACTTCTTTGTTTTTGAAATCATCAAACTTTAACCCTCTTTTTGCTTTTCCAAGTAAAGCCTGTATAGATTTATACTCAGGTATAGTCGGAAAAAGACCAGCATTCCATTGCAGGACAATTGAACGTGCATTTCTTTCTGAATAATTTTCATTGATCCAGCAGTGAGGCAAATGTGGGCCCAATAATATCAAATCACCAGCTCCAAAATCGGATATATTGTTCCCAACATATCGTATTCCGGTGCTTTCTACAATGTAAGTTAATTCGATTTCAGGGTGAAAATGCCAAGGAGCATCAAACTGACTGCTTTGATAATTTATCACTTTTATGGAACCACCTTCATTGAAGTCTACCTTTTCAAAAATCG
>JBCBCD010000203.1:0-9195 GCA_038530915.1 Bacteroidota bacterium | reverse complement strand
CTTCTTGAGCCTTATCTGTTGAGGAAATGACTA
Source organism: Bacteroidota bacterium (assembly GCA_038530915.1). Classification (GTDB taxonomy): domain Bacteria; phylum Bacteroidota; class Bacteroidia; order Chitinophagales; family Saprospiraceae; genus JANQPA01. The sequence continues at coordinate 9,162 of JBCBCD010000203.1, read as the reverse complement.
CTTTATCTTCTTGCTCATTTATTTTTCCATCCAATTGAGTCCAAGCCAGATCTACATCCAAATCTAATTCTTCTTCGGTTTTATCGACCTCTTCCCAAAGAAAAGAAAGCTCCTCAAATGATTGCTCATTGTCCTCATTTTCTTTGATCCAGGCAGCAAGCAACTCCTGCTCATCCGAGGTACTATTCCCGGATAAGTAACGTGCTATTTGATTGAGTTGCTTGTTTTCTTCCATTCTACAATCCTGACTTAATAAGTTTACTAAAGTGGTTGGACAAAACACCACTTAATTGTAAAGATGGGAAAAATTCATTCTCCCCCTATTTGAACTACCAATTTTAACGAAAAAATATCTAATTAGTTAGAAAATACAAGGAAATATCTCCTTGAATCCTCCGCTCTCAACCATTAATGAGTGATATTAACCTGCCAATTTCCTTCTGATTCTAACTTAACATCCAGTACTACATCTAATAATTCCGTCTGCAATTTGTTCCAAACTTTGTAGTTGGCTCTAAATTGAGTAGGGAAATTAACGTTTTCTACTCTGATAACATTAGAATTTTGAATCACTTCACCAGAAGGAATATTCAGATCAAATTCTTCAATATTGGCACCTCCTGTGAATCTAAATTCGATGCGAGTACTATTTTGATTGATCACCTTACAACGAACGGTTGAAATATTTCTATAAATCACTACTTGATGTTCTTCCTCAAATAATTCGCGAACGAATTCATCACTTTTCCAGACACCATATTTATCCTCACCGATCAATTTTGTCAATTTTCCTTTTCCGTTGCGCTTACCTTGCTTAAATTCTCCTTTGTAAACATCCCCGTTTTTGTAGGTATAAGTACCATTACCATGTGGATAGCCTTTTTTAAAAGTACCTTTGTATTTTTCTTCTCCTTCAGCGGTTCCTTCTCCGCTTGCTAAGCCCTTTAAGCAAAGTCCATCGTAAGAACCTTGTATGGACTTCAACAATACTTTACAATTTTTTGCCTTGGTTTGTGCTTGTGCCTGATTCCAATTGAGCGTGAAAACGACTAAAAAAGCAAACCCAAAGAGGCTGGCATAAGTTTTAGATGAATTGAAAAGCTTTTTCATAATGAGTGTTTTGTTTGTTTATCTTGTCATACTAATATAATCCTTTAACTGAGATCGAAGCAAGCGGAGGGCTCGCCCCATTTGATTTTCAACTGTTTTTATAGAAATTTCCATGCGGTTGGCGATTTCCTGATAGGTAAGATCTTCAAACCTGCTCAATATGAATACAATCTTACATCTGGGTGGAAGATTCTGAATGGCTTGTTTGATTTGGTCCTCTAACTCACTATGCAAAACCAATGCCTCTATATTGGCATCCTGATCCTGAGATTCCAACTGTATGTTTTCATCACTTTCCGTGATTTTCCTTGATCTTAAAAAACCAAGCGCTTCATTAACAGCCATTCTTCTTAGATAAGCACCTATGGACTGCTGAACATTGATCGTATGCCTTTTATTCCAAAATCGAAGAAAGACTTCCTGAGCCAAATCTTCTACGATGGACTTATCCTTTACCAAGCGATAGATGGATGCACACACGGGTTTATAGTGCTCCTTGAAAAGCTCTTTCAAGGCAGACCTATCGTCTTTTTTTAGACGTTCCAGCAGTTTTTTTTGCTTTGCATCCATGTGTATCCAACAGAATAGTGAAACAGATAGCTATTATAGTAATAGCCCTCAATATAAGGTAGAAGCATCGACAGATCCCCTATTTCTATCGATGCTTATTTATTTTTTAACACATTGAAAGAGTGTTAAGGAATTCAAAATAGACTAATTAGATAGGTCTAAGACCTATTTAATTAGTTAAGATGCCTCATCATCATCTCCGCATACTTCTCCAAATCATGCTCTGCATTCTCCGGCACTTTACCATCCTCATCCCATTCTCTCATTTTGATGCTCATTTCAAAATAAGGACTTGCTTTGAAAGCATCAGCTTCTGCTTCATTCATAGGCCCACCTTGATGAATCAAAGTTTGCTGGCTGGCTTCTGAGAGTCGATCATAGTAGTCTTTCTGGGCAAAAGTCAAATATCTTTTAGCCGCTACATGGCCATTGACTAGTGCTGCTATTTTCTCCGAAAAACCTTTAGACAATAAATAATCTGCACCTATTTGTTCATGGCTTTTTACTCCATAATCGCCCATGTGATCATTAGCTTCTTTGCCAAAAAAATGGCCAATATCGTGCAGAAAAGCCGCCAAAATCACCTCTTCACCATAACCTTCTGCTTCAGCCAAACGAGCCGACTGAACCATATGCTGTAATTGGGTAACTTTTTCGCCATATTGATGGTGACCATGCAATTGGTATAAGTCCATGATCTCTTTAACAGTTTGTTGAGGTGTATGCATTTTATTTTTTTGTTGAGGGTTGAGGGTGTAGGGTGTAGAGGCCCTCTACACCCTACACTCTAAACTCTACACATTAATTTGTCTTCCTCCATTTACTCACCAGCCCATCTCTATTCGCATAGCATCCCTGCAAATGCCTTTCGCCATTTAATGTATATTCCGTTCTGCCATGTAGGATTCGTTCGTTGTCAAATAAAATCAGGTCTCCAGCTTCTAGTTTGAATATATATTGGTACTTAGGATCGTGCATCATTTTTTCAAAAGTCTGATACGCCTTATAATACTGTTTCAATTGTTCTCCCTTAAACAGAAAAGGCTGTACCGAACGATTGTTGAAACGAATGTGGTACAAACTACCATCACCTTTTTCTCCTATCACAGTGGTCCAATTGCGCAAATCGACCTGGTCATCTTCAAATTTGTATTCGATGGGCCACTTGCTTAAATAGTCATAAGCAGTTGGATTTTCCTTTTTTAAATCCATTGCTAAACGAAAGCCATCTATCAAAACAGACTTACCGCCTTCTGCATCTGCTTTTAAGCAATGCAACAATTGCAGTGTAGGAACAGGATCACGATAGGGATTGTCGGTATGAGGTGGTAAGCCTTTAGCGGTGTATGCCAAATTATTCGGATCTGGTAAAACCTTTACATCAAAGTAGCGACCGTAGTTGGTTTCTCTCACATAAGAAAACAGTTCGGCAAAAGCACAAACCTGTTCACTTTTGAGTGGTACCTTCTTGATTAAAGCAAAGCCATACTCGATGACCTCTTCCAGGCAAGTTTTAAGGCTGGAATCGTTGGTTGTGATTTCGTGATACTCAAAACTTCTTTTTGGAAGTTCATCCACGGTCCAAACTGTTTGAGGAAGGCTTATTTTCTCATCCATAGACAGCAACCAACTGACATAATAAATAGAATACTCTTCCTGATCGTGCCATTGTACTTTTAACGAATCTTCTTCCAGCGCCACTACATCAGGTTGAATATCAAAATCAATATCAATGGTCTCAGATAGTTTCTGACCGTTTTTTGCTCTCAAATGTGGTTGATTGTCATATAGCCAAAAGTAAGCATACTCATAGGCATGATTACCGATATGAATGGTAAGGTAGTGCTCAGAGAGTTCTACGGAACGCATGAGTGGTGGATTTTGTTATTGTACTAGTTTTACTAAAATAAAGGTAATCAAAGTCTTGGAAAATAGCCTTTGTAAATTAAACTTTAAATGAAAAAACTTTAACATTTAATAATAGCATAAAATTTGAACTTAATGTGATTCGTGTATATATTTGAAGTGCTTAAATAAATACTACTATTGTTTCAATCATTTACATCAACTAAACTCTGGCTTACCTACCTTTTTGTAGTAAGTCAGCAATCAAATTACGTTGCTAAGCTACTCATTATCAATTGTTCGCAAATCATAACTATACCAATCATCAGTAGAATTGAATTGTAATTGTGCAAATTAAAGTTGCTTATTCTTACATTATTGCTTCCAGGCAAGGTGTAGGAAAGGATACGAATGTATTGTCACATTATTCATGGTTATTTATCATAATAATGAAAGCCAATGTATTCCCTAAACTTTAATTACCAAATTCATCATGTTTGGCATCATTTGGTTTAAAGTCCACTGATGCTACCCAAGCATTTAATATTTGTACAGTTGTTGCAAATACTGGTCAAGCTATGTTTTTAACATTAAAAACACGTAAAAAAACAATTGATAGTGGCCTAAAAGTTTACAATAAATTAATAGCTAAAGTGATTTTTATCATCTTTTTATCCTGAAAAAACTAAATAAATTGACTATGAAAACTGATTAACCAACAAAAACATTTACAAACTGGACTCTGGCTTTCAAATTTAATTTCCCTGGTTAGCCAGCCTTTTGGAGCATTTTTATGCTGTAATTACATGAATGTACAATTCTACCCTTCACTTTACATAGCTAAGTAGCTGTGTAAAAGGACAACTTTATTAACCTATTTCAATCCTAAAGAATGATTAAATTAAACATCATTTCTTTAGCTATCATTCTATTGTCTTGTGCAATCGGAAACAGCTTGATAGCCAAAGAAGAATTAGAAAAATCAACACTCGACAAGCAACTCAGTACGGTGAGTACTTTTCCTTACCAGGAAAGTTTTGAATCCAATTTTGGTTTATGGGTACAAGACGCAACCGATGATTACGACTGGACACGTACAAGCGGAAGTACTCCAAGTTCGGGTACTGGTCCAAGTGCTGCTTCAGATGGTAGCTATTATTTACACATTGAAGCAGATGGGCATTACCCAAACTATAAGGCCCACTTAATAAGTCCAACTTTTGATTTAAGCGGTTTGCAAAATGCTGTTTTCGAGATCAAATATCACATGTATGGTACGGGAAATGTAGGGCAGTTGAGATTTGAAGTATCGACTGATAATGGAGCAAGCTGGACCAGCCTTTGGTTAAAAGCATGGAATCAAGGAAACACTTGGCATTCAGCCAGCATAAACCTAAGTGCTTATGCCGGACAAAGCATCAAAATTCGCATTTATACCAATACCAGCACAAGCAACAGAAGTGATATCGCCATAGACGACATCAAGGTATCAGAATCTAATACGGTCACTAGTTATCCATATAAAGAGGGTTTTGAATCAGGTATAGGACTCTGGGAACAAGAAGTCACCGATGATAATGACTGGACACAATACTCGGGCTCTACTCCTTCTTTTTTGACCGGACCAACCGGGGCCGATGAGGGTACTTATTATATGTATTGTGAAACCAGTAGTCCGGGAGGTGGACAAGCGGATGGCTATCCAAACAAATCTTTTATTCTCAACAGCCCTTCCTTTGATCTCAGTCAAGCGGGAACCGCTAATTTTGAATTCAGTTTTCACATGTATGGCACACATAGTGGAACCCTTGATCTCGAAGTAACTACAGATGGAACCAATTGGATTACCGTTTGGACAAAGTCAGGGAATCAAGATGATAATTGGATTAGAGAAAGTGTTGATCTTTATACCTATGTAAATAATACCATACAGCTAAGATTCAACTATGTATCTGGTAATGGGAATACCGGAGATGTAGCCATTGATGATTTAGAGTTTAGCATCAATGCTGTTGTACCTAATATAAGCTGTAGCAATACGGTTACCACTTTCCCATACAATGAAGGCTTCGAAAGTGGTCTTGGCTTATGGGCACAAGGAATTAATGGTGTAGAAGATGATTTAGATTGGACAAGAAAGTCGGGTTCAACTCCTTCATCATATACAGGTCCGGAAACGGCTATTGAAGGTAGTTATTATTTATTCACAGAAGCTTCCGGATCTAATGCGAATAAGGATTTTCAATTAATCTCTCCCTGTTTTGATTTAAGTGCTGCCAGTCAAGCTAGTTTTTCTTTTAAATACCATATGTATGGGGCGCATATGGGTTCCTTACGGATTGAGGTATTTCCAGAACTCGAGAACCAATGGATTCCTATTTGGTCCAAAACTGGTGATCAGGGAGAGCAATGGTACCAAGCCAGTATTGATTTAGCTGCCTACACCAACCAAAAAATCAAAATTAGATTCACTGGAAGAACAGGTAGTAGTTACAAGAGTGACATTACCATAGATGAGCTGGAGGTGAATCTTCAATCACCTACTGGTGGTACCGCTAGTACCATCATTGCAACTTATCCTTATTTTGAAAGTTTTGAGAACTCTTGGGGTGCTTGGTCTGAGTCGGTTTCCAATGATATTTGGCGTAGAAATAGTGGTGTAACAACCACCTATAACAGTGGCCCTAACACGGCACTCAATGGAGTATATTATATGTACACAGAGGCCAGTTCTCCCAATCATCCCAATAAAACGGCCGTACTCGACGGACCAAGCTTTGATTTGGTGCAGCTTACCAAACCTGCAGCCGGATTTTATTACAATATGTATGGCAAACGCATTGGTACACTCAGATTTGAAGTCAGTACCAATGATGGAAGTTCCTGGACGACATTGTGGTCCAAGAGCGGCGAGCAAGGAGAAGGGTGGAAATATGCAATGGTAAGTTTGGAGAATTATGTTGGCCAAAATGTAAAGGTTCGATTTTGGAGCAGGACTGGCTATGGAAATGAAGGAGATCTTGCGATAGATGCCTTTTTTGTTAGTGAAAATAATGAGGTGGAGGATGGAATGATATCTGGTAGAATATTCCACCCTTCAAGAACAACCTGCCTATCCGATCGCTTGGATGGGACTGATGTTCCAAATGTTTATGTCGATATAGTTAATCATACCGATCAAACCAACTATACTTTCCAAACAGGAGTAGATGGAGTTTACTCAGGAAATATTAGCGGGGGGGACATATCAATCACCCCAAATGTGTATAGTACAAACTGGACCACAGGAGTAACCAGTTTAGACCTAATTGCTCTTGATGATCACATCAATAATACAAATGTTATTGACTGTCCATTATTCCGACTTGCCGGTGATGTTGAAAATGATGAAGACCTGGACATCTATGATTTAGAACAAATAACGCTAATGGTTCTAGGAGTCAATAGCTCATTTTCTGCTGTTCCTAACTGGCGTTTAATCCCTGCGTCATATATCAAGGGGAATACTTATAGTCTTGATCCTCATTTTACCGGAGATTTTTGGAATAAAGCTATAGAAGATACAAATGGTAATGATTACCCATTTAAGGCTAATTTAAACTTTAATGACAAGTCCTATTCTTATTCAGGTACCGACTCTTGGTTATCTACGCTGGATAGATGGACATTTGATGATGCTTTAAGCTGTAGTACAGGTACTTGGGATTTTGCATTGATCAAAATGGGAGATCTCGACGGAAGTGCTTCAACAGCTGGTTTTACTGCTCCTCCAGGGCCAATTCAACAAATTATGTTTGATGAAGATCGTCGAGCTAAAAAAGAGTTTGTCGATGGGGCAGTACTCCCTCAGAATCAGCTTGAAAAAAACGAAAGACTGGACAAACAAAATAATAGAAATAAAAAATACAATGTAAGAATTGTAGCTCAATCCATAGAACCAGTAAAGGGTTATCAAATGAATATTCAATTCAATGATGAAATCTTAGAATTAGGAAAAATTACACCTAATTCCAGAGACTTGAGTCTTTCTACAGCAAAAAACTTTGGCCAGGCCAAAAAAACTGCTCGAGGTGGAAACTTCAAGACCCTTTGGATCAATGATTCTTCAAAAAATCCTCGTGGAAAGGAATTTTCCCAATCTATTGAAATCTTTTCATTTGAATTTCAATCAAAAGAGGATCTAAGTACGCTAAGATCCGCAATAAGCTTGGATAGTGCGGACTTCGAGATGGCCTTCTACGGTAGAAAAGGAGAGAGACTTGATGTTGACTTACAGGTATTTATTGAAAACGTGAAATAGCATTCATTCTTTGCATTAAAGAAATAAAAATGAAAAATACAATAATTATAGTTCTATTAATGACCATTGCTAGCTTTGCTTTAGGTCAAAATCAACTCATTAGAAAATTTGCAACACAAAGTGTCCATCAAAGACTTGTAGAAGAACATCCTGATCTTGAAATAAAAGTATCGGAGATAGAGCAATCAATAGAATCAGTTGCTCAACAAAATGGGTACATCTCTCCCAAAACTATACCGATAGTATTTCATGTAATGGTAAAAAAAGACTTGATAGACATTGACGATATTTATGCTCAACTCGATGCCTTAAATGAACATTTCAACCATGAGCAAATCAACTCTACTTATGAGACCTATGAAAAAACAGGCTATCATTCTCTGATACCCGATAGCATGAAAATACAGTTTTGTATAGCTAAGAAGTTTACTAATCGTCCTACTCCTGAATGGGGTGTTAATTTCAGCAGATCAAAACCCAAAACTTGGCTCACCAACGATGCCATTAAGTTTGCTAAGTCTAAAGGCGCAGACGCTTGGGATACAAAGCGTTATTTGAACATCTGGATCGGAGAACTTGAAAACAATGTCTCAGGTTATGCTCAAATGCCGGGTGGGCCTGTTGAAACAGATGGAATTGTCATCGACTATAGATTTTTTGGAGTAGACGAAAACAATGAATCTCCTTTCAATCAAGGAAAAACCTTGACTCATTTAGTCGGCAATTATCTGGGTTTATACGATTTGTGGAATGATAAGGCTGAATGTGTAGATGATAATGTAGACGATACTCCTTTACATAACCTAGAGAACTCTGGTTGTCCAACCTTTAGACATATATCTACTTGCTATAAAAACTTGACCGTTGAAATGACTATGAATTTCATGGACAATACATACGATGATTGTATGTATCTATTTACCAATGGTCAAATGGCTAGAATGCATGCTGTTCTTTCTGAAAAAGGTCCTAGAAAAGACCTCCACAATGTGTTCACAATGTGTAGTAATATTCAGTCGCTACAAACGCTCGACCGTGTTTTTGGTAGTTTGAATGAAGGTCAAATGCAGGAAAAAGACATTCAAAATACACTTGATTTTGGATTAGAAAATGGTTTAGCGAAATACCTCATATTTCCAAATCCAACTAAACATTTAGTTAATCTACACTTAAAAGGATTTAATGGTCCTTCCTATGAAATCAAGGTATTTGACCCAACAGGCAAAAGAATCTACAGAGAACGTCTACCAGTATCTTCATTTGATCAATTTCAACTCGATTGTAGTCAATGGTCACCTGGAATATATATGATCAGGATTAAAACGACCAAAGAGACA
>JBCBCD010000202.1:0-9201 GCA_038530915.1 Bacteroidota bacterium | reverse complement strand
ACAAAAGCAGATCTTAGGGCATAAAAGAACTTTTTTAAACTGTAATATTCTTCCTGCTTAATCAAGTCAAACATCTTTTGAGCCATGCTCAGATAGTGGTGAAGGCTAGCAATTCTGGAGTAGCATTGTTGGGCCACATTTACAAAATCAGTAATGAACACTTCATCAGATTGATAAATAATAGGTGATTGTATTCTTTCGAGCAGTGGTGGATTTGACTTCATCAACAGCTGCAATGATTTTTTCAACTCCCAGCCAGAAATATCCAAATCGTTATTTTCTAACATTAACTCAATAGAATCACGTTGATCATTTAAGGAAAGATACCAATCTGTTTTATGGACATAGATAATTCTGATGTCGAAATCACTGTCTGGAGATGGAAATCCCCATGCTCTTGAACCCGTTTCACATGCAAGGAGGATCTTTATGCTTTTTTGATCTTCCAGTTGATTTAAATACAAATTGATTTTATCCTTCATTCTTAACTATACAGAAAATTGATCTTTATTTGCCATAATTGTAATACTGAGGTTTAAAATTAATTTAGAGGGACTTATAGCCGTTTTAACAAAACTTAATTTACTGCTTTTTTTTATTGGAGTAAAGGGATAATCAATTGAGCGTAAAATTGGTTAACCAATTTTACGCTCAATTGATTATCTTACTTAATGAAATAAGGTCAATTTTTCACAATCCCAAATCCGGATTATGTCAACATTTAAGTTGTGGTTCCACTATATGCTTATACCATCTGTAAGAATGAACACAGCTGTTCCGTCTGTTGGCATTTGTTTTGTCTTAATTTTTTTTGCTTTCTTATTTTTGAAGGATTTAGTCACTTCTTCAAGAGGTATGGATGAAATATGCAATAACGCTTTGGATGATGACAATGACGGATTGATAGACCTAAATGATCCAGATTGTGAATGTAAAATTATTGAACCTATTTCATTGATCCCCAACCCTTCCTTCGAAGATTTGAATTGCTGTCCATCTAATCGCTCACAGTTGGATTGTGCAGAAGTATGGATACAAGCTTCAGAACCTACTACTGATTTGATTCATCAATGTGATTGGCTAGGCTGGGATGATTTTCCTCCACCTATGCCATTTCCGGATGGAGAGGCCATCATGGGATTTAGAGATGGTAGGGTAAGAGGTACTGGGTTAGAAGCCAATTGGAAAGAATATGCCGGAGCTTGCCTATTGAGGCCTTTACAAGCTGATAGTGTGTATCGCTTTCAGTTTGATTTGGGTTTTGTAGATGTTGATAAATCCCCTCCCATTGATATCACTTTTTTTGGTACTCCTGATTGCGACAATTTACCTTTTGGTGTAGGTAACGAAGAATTTGGTTGTCCGACCAATGGACCGGGATGGATACGTTTGGGCTCCCAATTGGTCAATGGTGGAGATGGAGATAAGTGGGTAAAAGCAAGCATTCAGGTACGACCGGAAGTAGATATTGCAGCGATTGTCATAGGACCAGCTTGTGCCGCCGTAATTAATGATGTGAGTACTTACTACTTTTTTGATAACCTAATTTTAGCAGATCTCAGATCCTTTGAGTTTGGTATCTCCGAGGTATCTCATCCTTGTCAAAATGATTTCACCTTAAGAATACCTTTTAACTCCGCATTGGATTATCAATGGTATAAAGATGGCATAGCCCTATTGGGAGAAACCAACTCTCAGCTTAGTAGAATTTATGGAGAAGGGGATTATCAAGTCCAAATTGATGACGGGATGAGTTGTAGTGTATCTGCAATTTTTCCCTATGAGATCCCTGTTATTAACAGTCTGGAAAACCTGACGATATGTAAGGATGAAGTTTATCCATTTGGTAACCGGATGTTGACTCAAAGTGGCTCTTACATTGATACATTCAAAACAATAAACAATTGCGATAGTATTGTCTCTTTAAACTTAACGGTGTTGGGGGCTTTAGCAGATACAGTAGGTGGCTTCCTTTTTAGAGGGGAGAATTTTCAATATGAAAACAGATCCTTCCGAGAAGTGGGCGATCATGTCGTTACACTCACGTCCTCACAAGGATGTGATAGCTTAGTACTCTTGCAATTGGAGTATTATAATGTGTTCATTCCTAATGCTTTTTCACCCAACCGAGATGGAGTCAATGATCGTTTTGAAATCTTTAGTCAAGACGAAGATGTGGAAAGTATTGACCTGATTATTTATGACAGATGGGGTAATGTCTTGTCCAATGGCCCATATTGGGATGGCAACAGCAATGGTGCTCCAGTCAACTCAGGTGTATATATTTACAGAGCTATTGTATTGATGAGTGATGGGAAAGAACGACAGTTTTCTGGTTCGGTAATGGTGGTAAAATAGGAGGATGGAAATTATCTTGAGATAAATCAGTATTTTGGAGTTCCATACAGAAGCCAATTTACAGAGAAATAGCATGAAACAGATATTGTATTGTTTGTTGTTTTTTCCTTTTTTTCTTTCTGCTCAAATCAATGAAAGTGATACAATCAATTTACAAGCAGGTCTTTCAATCACCGGGACCTTTCAAGGGGGAAATGTCGATACCTGGATATTTAGGGCAAAACAAGACTTAAGTGTCAAAACTTTGAGGAAGTGGGTCTTTAAAACTCAAAACTCTTATGTTTATCAGGAGTTTGGGAAAGAAAAGGCAGATGAAGATTTTTTAAGTCTTAATTTCCTATACTTTAATCCTGATCGAAAATTATATCCGCAACTATTGGGTTTTGTAAGTACCAATTTTCGACGAGAAATAGATTTGCGTTATCTATTTGGAGCTGGTTTTACCTATCAATTGATACAGCATAAAAAAGATTGGTTGAAGTTTTCGCTTACAGCAGAGTACGAACAAACAGATTTTTTTAGAGCCAACTTCAATCGGACAGAATATAACGGAAGTGAGTTTATCAAAACCTTTCGAACTACGCTTTGGATAAATGGGAAATATCATTTATTCAAAAGTAAAATGATATTGAGCCACGAAAGTTTTTTCCAACCTTCTCTTGAGCAGGATGATAACTTTCGTTGGCAGTCTGATATCGGTTTGTCTCTTCCTATCTCAAAATTCTTTAGCTTTAAAGTCGATTATCGCCGCACCTTTGAAAGTATTGTAATAGAAGGCCAGAAAAGAGAAGATCAGTTTTTAACTTTTGGTTTTACTGTGAAGAATTATTAAAGCTTGCTTCTTATCTTATTAAGAAGTATGTTTGTGGCGATAATTATAGAGTATATTTCTCGTCTGTTAAATTCCTTTTCTTCTCACGAAGTTTTAGTATTTACCTTTCTTTTAATTTCTCTATTGTTTTTTATTATTAATTTTTTTGAATGAATATTTTTGTTGCAAAATTAAATTTTGACACATCAGAGTCAGAATTAAGAAATGCTTTTGAAGAATTTGGTGCTGTAGATTCTGTTAAGATCATCATGGATAAAATGACTGGTCGATCCAAGGGATATGGATTTGTTGAAATGCCGGATGATGACAATGCCAATGAAGCCATTAATGAATTAAACGATTCAGAATTGGATGGTAGAAATATTGTAGTTAAAGTGGCTGAACCTAGAAGAAATAGCTACGATAACAAAAATCGTCGTTATTAGATATAATGCGAAATCGTGCCATTAAAGTGGCAGTATAACTTTAAAGCTCTTTGAGATGAACCATCTCAAAGAGCTTTTTAAATTACTAAGAAGCTGTTAAAATTTAGCTATTGGAATATATTATAGTCAATTTTTGGATCAATTAAGGCGCGAAAACCGGAGTTTAGCCTAGCTAAATGAGGATTTTCGCAACGCAAAGTGAGTCAAAAAGGGATGTAATAGAACCATTTGGTTAAATTTAAACAGCTTCTAATTATTTCGTCCTTTCAAAATAAGTAACAATACTTGCTTTTGCTAAAGTATTGTTCCAAATGTAATAGCCAACGATAGCCGGATTCGTGTTGGCATCCAATCCCAATTTATCAGTTTTCAATGCATGAACAGTGATAACATATTGATGAATACCGTGATTTTCTGGAGGACAAGGGCCGCCATATCCTGGTACACCATAATTGGTAATACTTTGGATGGCTTGTGTAGGCATTAAATCTTTAGAAACATCACCAGCTCCATTTGCCAAGCTATTAACATCATTTGGAATATCAAACACTACCCAATGCCACCAACCACTACCAGTAGGTGCATCTGGATCATACATAGTTATGGCAAAACTTTTAGTTCCTTCGGGTGCATTTGACCATGAAAGTTGTGGTGAAAGATTATCACCTACACAACCAAACCCATTAAATTCTTCAACATTTGTAGCATTACCACCTAAGGTATTACTTTTCAATGTGAAAGAATTTTGGCTAAATAGATTGAAAGCAAACAACAAACTGAGGACTGAAATGAAAATTGATTTTTGCATGAGCTATTTTATTAGTGAATTAACACCACAAAGTTGTCATCAATTTCATTCAGTGTGATAGTGGATAAAGTTCAAAAAGTATTTATAAATGTTCAATCTAGGTTTTGGTATTGCTTAGGGGTAAGCCCAAACTTTTTCTTAAAAGCTTGCACAAAGTTCGAGAAATTTTCATAACCAGCATCCTCATACAAATCAATGGGGCGTTTTTTATGGGTTCGCAATAAGGTGGCGATGTGATTTAAGCGTTGTTCGTTAAACCATTTTATAGGAGTATTCTGATATACTTTGAAGAACTCTCTCTTAAAAGTGGATAAGCTCATATTACAAAGAAAAGCAAGTTCTTCTAAGGTTAGTTTATTGAATTTATTATTGTCAACTATATTGGTCAACTTACTGGTTCTATCATCTGCTTTTTGTACAATGGAGTTTAAAAAAGAGGTGCCATATTGAGCAGATAGATAAAGCATCATTTCCTCAAATTTTACTTTGATCAATGCATTTTGAGCTTCTTTGGGAAGTTTTATTATGGTTGCAAGACTTTGTACAAAGTGCAATAAAAAGTCATCATATTTGAAAACAAAGAAAGACTTTTCTTCTGGTTGAGTAATAGTAGCTAAGTCATATTTTTCCAGCAAATCCATTGCCAATTCGTCATCGAAAAATAAGAGAATGCTTTGGTAGAAATTATTGGGACTGGATACTTTTTCTGTCATCAAACAATTGCCTGACTTCATGATCAGAAAACTCTGATTGTCTATCTTTTCTGCTTTTCCTTTGCCCATAACTTCCTTAGTGCCAGCTCTCAAAAAACTGATCGTATTTTTTGATAAATTGATTTTGGACTTAATGATATCATTTAAATTTTTGTAATTGTACAGTTGAATTTTATCAGATCCAATTGTATTGATATCGTTAGGTAAAGTAGTTATTTCCATACAAAAAGTAATCTTTTGCTAGTGTTGCCGACTGAAGATAAAAAATTGCTCCCTTTTCTTAGAAAGACTTAGAGCAACAACAACACATCACCCGTCAACAATACAGACTTTCCATCTCCGTATTCAACTTCTATAACATAAACAAATACACCAGCATTCATTTTTTGACTATTATAATTGCCATCCCAAAATAGATTGGAATCTGAGAGTGTAAAGTTTCTAGCGGTGTAAATAAGTTCTCCCCAACGGTCATAGATGGAGTACTTTTTGATTACAGTCGTAGGGTCATAGTTCGAAAAGACTTGGAAGCGATCATTTACCCCATCACCATTAGGAGAGAAGGAATTCGGCACATAGACTGGGCAGTTTTTTTCTTGTAAGACGACACTGGTATCCATGCTACATCCTAAGGCATCTTGCAAGTAAAGCGTGTAGCCATCAGCTGGAAGTTGATGGAAGACAGGGGCGTTTTGAAAGTTGAGCCCATCTAGTGAATAGGAGAGGGGAGGATTTTCAGATTGAGCTCTTATGCTAATAGTACCATTAGAGGCACTACAACAAGGATTATCAAATTGTATGGATTGTATTTGTGGCAAGTTGGACGCTAAGGAGATGGTCACTTCTTCAATTGTAATACATCCTAGCTCATCTTGGATGATCAAATCGTAGGTGCCTTCGCCTAAGCCAGAAAATGTGCCTAAGGAATTAAAGTTTCCATCATTCAAAGCATAAACCAAGCTTCCATTATTTGTAGAAGCGGAGATGCTAATACTCCCATCGTCTTCAAGACAACTAGCTGGTTGGCTATTGATTTCAATAATTTGAGGACCATTTTCAACTTGGACTAATTCTACAGTGCTACTGCTTAAGCAATCGTTCTCATCTCTAACAAATACTGTATAAGAACCTTCTGTTAGGTCTGTAAATTGATTAGAAAGTTGATAATCCGTATTATTCAAAGCGTATTCTAAAGTACCTGTTCCTCCACTGGCCTGAATAATAAGGATTCCATCATTTTCCAAACAAGTAGGTGCTACCAAATCTAGCGTTTCAATATCCGGTCCGGGTTCAGTTTGAATGATTTCTACTTCTTGGCTTACTGTACAGCCCTGTTCATCTTGTACGGAGATGGTGTAAGTGCCCGGTAAAAGATTAGAAAAAGTATTGCCTGTATTTGATGCATTGCCATCTAGCAAATAAGTAAGTATCCCTTCTCCGGCACTGGCTTCTATGATAATAAGACCATCATTCGTTCCACAAGAGGCTTCATTGGCAATAACATTATCAATTTGTGGAGGATTGGAAGCTGCTTCAAGAGAAATCTGATTGGATGCTATAACACAACCTCCTTCTATAGTTACCAAAACCTGATACTGGCCTGCCTGATTAACACTTAAAAAGGAATCTGTAGTAGTTGCCAAATCCCCTCCATTAAATAACCACTGATAGTTTTGTACAACCTGGCCCAGGGTATTATCATTTGCTATGAGTTGTACTTCACTGCCTTCGCACAGTAGTTCTTCTTCTTCCACACTTAGTTCAGCCGACCAGGAAGGGGCACCAGCAAACTCCGGAAAATTGTAAGCAAAAGCTTGTTCATAGACCATGCTGACTGAGCTATTGAAATCAGCTTGGTACATATCATCAAAGTTGTCTCCTGTGAAAGCAAGGTTGGGCTTAACCAAACGACCGATTCTTACAGTGCCAGCATTATTAATTGTACCTGCATTGTAAACATGGTAAATGTAACCATCAGGTCCTCTTTTTAGACCACCTGCTCGTAAGTTGCCAAAAAATCTCATCTCAACTGCTGGGCTGCGTCCATTTACTGCTACTTGATAAAGCACACTGGGGAAGTAAGTTGCAAAGTATAGGAATTTGCCGTCAGGCGAAAACTCTAGATCATATAAAATTTTTTGTGTGAAGCTGTGTAAAATAGTGGCTTCATTTTCAAAATCACCTGAAGTGGTATTGAATCGGTTGATAAAAACCTGATGAGGAGATCCATTTGCACTGAAACCAACAATTACATTATCCGTAATTCCATCATTCACGTAAGTAATGTTCATAATGGGTGAAAAAGGATCTGCGGTTATAGATGGACCAAAAGTAAAGGTATCGTGGTGGGATATGCCTGTAGGATCAATACGATATACGGCATAATTAGAACCATTTGAAGTAGGAACCAATAAGCGTACTATAAACCAGAAAGTAAATGGATCTGTTTTGCTAGGAATCAGAACCATTCCTTCTCCTACTGCTTCTGTTCCAACCGGACCGGGAAGTGGGGTAATGGGGGAAAACCCACCACCGATTGTATAAGTTCTGTAAGTGACTGGACCACTTGTACTTAAATCAGTAAAAGTACCCGTAGGGTTTGAAAAAATATAGTATTGATCAAAAGGACAAACAGGATTTATAGAAATAGCGACTGCCTGTGCTGAAGAAGCACTCGCACCAAGTCCACCCGGCGGAGTAATGTCCTGATGGTTGGCATCAAATACATCTTCTCCATCGGTATAAAAAAGCAACTCACCCGTTTCAGGATCGGTGACTACCCCCCAACCTTCAAAGCTATTTTCACCATCGATATTGTTCGGTGGATTGTTCCAGACAGGAGGTGGGCCGCTTAGATCATATAAGCTTAAATCGTTGGGATAAAAATCAAAGCTTACATTACTAGTGTTAAAAGGAGCATTTGCCCTACCCATGATCCAATATCGATCTTGATATTGAGCTGTTAGAAAGGAGACACACAAAAAAAATAGGAAGGTTGTTAGTATTCGTTTTTTCATAGTAGCGGGTGCTTAGCGCATATCTTTCAA
Source organism: Bacteroidota bacterium (assembly GCA_038530915.1). Taxonomy (GTDB): domain Bacteria; phylum Bacteroidota; class Bacteroidia; order Chitinophagales; family Saprospiraceae; genus JANQPA01. Next base: position 1,018 of record JBCBCD010000202.1, on the reverse strand, counting down.
AAATAAAAAGACAGCATTTTATAAAGTATGTTGCTTATAAAATAAGTGTAATACTGTCTGATAGTTTTCATTTTCCGCTTAAAAACAAAGAACCAACAACCAACAATTTTTTAAGTCCAAATTACCACGGACTTAAATCCAGCAAGGTTTCCATCAGGACCAACCCCAAATACATAAACAGGGTGATTGGACTCCAAATCCGGATGATTATCCTGACCCTGGACAATAATGGTATGTTGGCTAAGGTTATTTTGCATCAGTTCTACTAAGGTACGGGCGTTATCAGCATTAGGAGACCTAAAATGTTGTTCCATGAAGGTCAATAATACTCTATCAGCAGAATCAAAACGTTCAATTCTTTCTTTTGGAGTACTGGTGTCTAATCCTAACGCTTTTGCAAATGAGTATCGACTTATGGTTTTCTCTTCGTGTTCTACAAAAAAAGGCTCGATGCCTATGCCTGCTTCAGACCCATAATCATCGAAGAGAAGCCCTTCGGATAAGACTGCAATGCGTTCACTTACTTCAAGCGGACTAAGCCTCGTACCATCAGCCGTAAAACGGATGAGTTCCATAGCTATTGGCAATGCCGTTTCATGGATGTCAGCAATCTGCTGATTGGTCTTGAGTGTAAAACTTTCTTTGATTTCAAAATGAGGAAAGAGTTGCTCTTGAATAAAAGCAATGCCTTTGTCAATGATCTCTTCTGTTACACGCATGCGTGGTCGGTCTTCCAGTTTAATTAAGAAACTGTAAAAGAATTCCAGGAATCTTTTTTTGAGTGGATCTTCAGTTTGATTCAATAGATTCTTAAGATCATCTCGGCTTACCATTCCATCATCATTAGAAGAAGATAATAAGCTGTTGCGAGTGCCTTGGAGTGTGTTAGTGAGGTCAATTAGTTTAATTAGTGCCATGATTGAGGAAGTCTATTTTATAAATTTGAGTTAATGCAATTAATTAATCTACGTTGCGATTTATATATCTCAGATTGTAAATTAAGAGATTAAATTGGTTG
>JBCBCD010000201.1:0-9235 GCA_038530915.1 Bacteroidota bacterium | reverse complement strand
TAGAGGTATTTCCTTTTTCATCCGTAACACGGATCGTACGAACGATCATAGAACCATCACATACATCACCTTCCATCAACAAATCATTGATTTCGAATGACAAGTGGCAGAACTCAGAACAGTTGTCATAGATATCGTTTACATGGAATGCTCCTTGTTCTTCCAAGATGTCCCAAGACTTTCCTTCGAAGAAACAGTCTTCACCGTCTTTTTTCAATTGAATGTCAGAAGCAGAATACTTCAAGATAGAATCTACATCAGTACAAGTGATCGTTGCATCATAAATAGTTTTGTCATATTTAGGTGCATCTTTGTCTTCACCAGTGATGTAGCCCCAACATACAAATTCAGCAGTTGACTCATCTGTACCGTAGTATACCTCATAAGAGAATTTACCACACTCAATGATTTCATCTTTAGACTTCATACCCATACCGTAATCAACGATTACAGTGAAGTCATCGTTACAGATATACTGGCCTTCTAATACCATATCTGCTGTAACATCAGCAGTACAGTCAGCACCCAATGTAACATTTACATTGTCGTTGCAAGACAACTCATCCAAGTCAACTTCTTGTGGAGCTTCTACTGTGATAGTGGTATTAGCATCCTCACCTAAATCAGGATCCTTGTAGTCGATTCCGAAAGTGTACACACCTGCTGGTACATCAGAGAAAGTAACTTCATAATACACTGCATTGTCTCCTCTTGATTCCATCGTGAAACTAGTTACACGAGAAAGAAGAGCTTCATCACCAATAGAATCAACACTGTTGATAGTACCATCAGTGTCAGTGATTAAGAAAGAATAAATGAAAGTAGCATCCTCCTCACAAGGAGCGATGTAGTAAGTCGCTGCAGCCAAATCAACTACTGGCTCGTCAGCAGCATTTGCCTGGAAGTTCAGGGCAAATGCGAAAAGCACTACAAGTAGTGCAGTCAGCATCTTTGCTGGTCGTACGAAAGTAAAATTCGTTTTTTCCATAAGATTACAATTACAAAGAATTAGGTTAAATAATTATGATTATAAAGATAAATAGCCAAGTTTAAGTCGTCGAGAAACAAAAAGTGTCGTCCTAATCAAATTAAATATACGAATAAATTACGAGTAACAAAGTTTAGCTCGAAATTAGGAAAAGCTTTTTACTTTTTAAATAGAAAAAATAATAATTATAGGTAAATGATGAGATGGTAAGTAAAAACGAATAGATGAATATAGATGGTCTGTCTCGTAAAATTATCGTCATGGGATTAAAATATGTTTTATAGGCCCAATAATGTATAAACTACACTAAATTCTCAAACTCTTATTATTACTATGTGTAATCATTGCAAATGTAATAAAAAAAGAGACAATTGATGTAACCCAAAAAGGGTAAAATTCAATTATGTATAAATAAAATTATCATATGCCTCCTTAATTAAACCTGCTGTGTTGGAAACCCCCAACTTTCGCATGATGTTTTTTCTATGTACACTTACCGTTTGATCACTGATGTACAATTGCTCTGCAATTTGTTTGTTACTCATCGCTTGTGCAATTAAATACAGAATTTCAATTTCTCTTTTTGTAAGAGAATGTCTTTTTAAAAACCTGTCTTTAAAAAGTGATCCATTACTCCCATTGCTTTTAGTTTTTACAGCAGTAGCCAGGCTCACTCCAGAGCCATGATACAACTCCCCATTCAAGACACTTTCCAATGCAGTGACTACTCCACTGATGGATTCATATTTAAGAATGTACCCATTAGCACCCGCCTTAAATACCTTCTTGATTAGCTTGGGATGGTCATATTGACTAAACACCAGTATTTTTTGTCTGGAAGAAATCCGCTTGTGTAAGGTCTCGATAAAATCAATAGCGTCAATATCTTTCAGGTTAAGACCTAATATAAATACATTAACTTCATCTAATTTATTAAGACTATGTAAAAGCTCATTGCCTTTGCGCGTTTTATACACGACATCCAATCGAGAATGATTAAATGTTTGGATCAAAGCTTCCAGCCCCTCTAAAAAAATTTGCTGTCCATCAGCCAGCGCCAATTTGATTGTTCGCATGTTAATAATTTTGAATGCTTAAGGGATTAATAAAAATAATGGCCTATAAGGCCTAAGGGGGGGCATCAGGCGATGATAAGATGTCAAATACTTTAAGTTATACGGAACATATATAAATATGTTCTAAAATTAACATAAAAAAAGAGGGGAAACTTGAATCAAGTTTCTCCTCTTTTTTAACCTACTATATAATAAGGTATCTAATAAATACTCTATTTATTCTTTTTCATTCAGGAAACTCCTTTTTGAAAAAACACTATAACTTGATCATTTGACGGCTAACAACACCATCCGTAGTTTCTATTTGATAAGTCAATACTCCTGTTTGTTCAAATGCATCTCCATCTAAAATGTATTCATTATAGCCCTTTGTTGCATCTACAGCAGCAGTATGAATTAATCTTCCTAATTGATCATACACATTCAACTTCACAGTCTCAGCTTTTAAGACTGAAAAAGCGATTTTTGTATTCTGGATGTATGGGTTGGGAATGTTTTGATACAATACCAATTCCGTAGCTTCTACTTCTTTGATTGATTCCGAAATAGCTTCTAATTGAACAGGACGAGTATTTAAATCATTATCATAAGCTTCAGCATTGATGCCATAACTAATGTTTAAAACATCTCCTACGCTAACATTTGCCTTCACGTCAACCTCAATTTCAAATACAGCTGTTAAAGGATCTATTTGTTTTGATTCGACCTTAAACCAGGCTAATGTAACATTGCCATTTCTTCCAATATGATAATCCTGATCACTGAAGTTATCTAACTGAACAGAACCAACGCTGTTAATTGTCACATAATCTTCATTTGCCATCAATGACAACTGCATACCTCTGATTGCCTCTTCATCTGCAACATTAAATTGAATGGTTGCTACTGTACCAGCTTTCAACAACCTATCTTCAAATTGTAGTACCAATTCATTTTCAGCAGATCTACGAGATAAACCAGAAGATACAGAACTGAAATCAATGTCACCCAATTTAAATCCAATGAAGTTTTCCTGCATTTCTTTGCCTTCCATTTCCATGGTGAAAATTTCAGGTAATTTTTCTTTGAAAGGATCGGTTGGATCTTCAAATTCATATCCTTGAGGTAAAAATGTCCACCACTCATCTTCGGCAATATTGGTATCATAGCCCAAAATTACTTTCTTAAGCTTTAGCAAGTCTGCAGTAGAAATGGTTTTGGAGCGATCAACATCAGCAGCCAACATTTGGTATGGAGAAGTCAATGGTTCTACACCCATAATGTGCTTTTGAACCAAAATCATATCCAATGTAGATATACCTTTTAATGGCTCATCAATCATGCTCGCTGTGAAGTCAAAGGTTTCACATCCAGGCATTTCACCCAAATCATAAGCACCAGATAAATCGGAATAAGCTTGATATGCACCGTCTGTAGAGCGTACGTTTACACCTGCAATAGGCTTATCAAATAAGTCAAAGAAATTACCGCGAACCTCTGTGAAAGGAGAAGTACATATATCTGAATGTGAAGTTGCTCTAAATACTTCGTACTGCATCACATCCAGATCCGCATTACGCATCAAGATATCATAGAAACGAGTATTTGAAATTGCTTCTTTTTCTTCATCTGATAAAACGGGATCATTCAAATAGTAAAACCTGTCTCCATCTCTCAAGGCAGCAAACTGCTTCTCCATTACTGCCATCAATGTTTGACCAAATAATTCACCCGGACGTGGTCGCTCCACAAGCATACCTACCCATGGATCTACCTTATTGATGTTTTTGTAGGTTCTTACCATTTTAATTAGGACATTATAATCCCAATTCATTTGCTGAAAAAAGAAGTATTTTGGTAAGCCTAAAGCAGCTCTCATAGAATTGAAATCTGTTAACCCTCTTTCTCTACCTCTATTGATGTTGATGGCTGCCAAATCCAAACCACCTGCACCGGGAGGTCCAAAAAGAAAATTCCTTACATCATCAATTATTCTGGCATCAAAGGTCTGTTGTACCTGAGTTCCCATTCCCTTTAAGAAAGGTTCTATTCCTCCTTGCTGTACCAATACATCAGGTTGGAAAAAAGCGTCTCTTAATCCTAGGGTTTCCGTCAACTGTCCCTGATTATCCATCACTAAGATGTTTCCATTCAAGAGGGTATGTCCTAAACGAAATGCTGCGGCAGTAAATTCATTAAACAATTGCGGATTAACATCAGGGTTATATCCTTGATATTCATCCAACTGTACGCCCATCACTGGCAACCATTCGTTGTACACAATAGATTGAATAAACGCACCAACCAGCTTTCTTGCATGTTGATACAATTGCTCGTCATTCCAATCGGGATGTAACTGTACCAATTCATCACATAATCTATTGTGCTCTCTAACAAATAAGGTGTGGAAAGATGCTAAAAGTGGATTTTCATTTGCTCTGGGATCTCCAGCAACAAATAAACGCTCAGCTACGCCTACGGCATCATCCATATGTGGGGAGTTAGCATCTACTTCGCTTTCGTACTCTCCATCTATTGTATTATAAGGTAAAAGATTACCAGCGGAAACTTTTAATCTACCTCCGTTAAAACTTCTCAACCAAGCTGCTGACTCATCATCAGATCCATAAACGGCAGATCCATCAATAAAAGCAGTAATCAAATTGGGATGCTGCCTAGGGTTATCAATGCTTGTACCTGTATTTGGATCAAATACATTACGTACCATTGGAATAATCACATTACCTGTATTCATAGGATCAAACCAAGGATCGCCAGCAGGTACATTAATCATAGCCGCTTCATTTCCATCAGGTGTTAACCCTATATCATGGTCAATGAATTGTCCAAAGACCCAGCAAAAATCACTTAGTCCCATAACATCATTCAATAACCCATCTTGTGAAAAAATTAAGTTCGATAATTCTCTTGGGTTAGGTCGGTTATCTCCACCGGGAGTTGAAATGCCATCGGCATATCCCACGGGAGAAAATCGTTGCAAGTTGGCTCCTGCTGCACCCCAATCAGTATTTGTCGTGTTGTTGTTGGCCCCGCTAATTGTTCTGTATAGGGCTTCATTTACTGTAGTGTTGCTATCCTGCGAAAAAGCAGTAGCCATACTCCAGCCGGTGAAAAACATTAAAAGTAAAAGTCGTCTTTTCATATCATTAATTATTAGTCCATTAGGATTATATGTAGTATAATCTATTTTAGGCTATGCACGAATGTTACATTCAAACATAGATTAATTGCGTTTAATACAATTACAAACCAGACTTATTATTCAGATAGCTTCTCCCAAAAATTACTAATGCCCAGAATACGCTGAGGTATTTTGTTTTGGCAAGGATTTTATATTATATCGAGCGTGTCCTAATAAAATGTCTTTTCAGACATACACAATAAATGAGCATCAATTCAGGCGACACAAATATAAAAAAAATCCAATTAATATGACATTACTTAAATAACATTATTTTTTAATATACCCTGTCTTTAACATTATTGTGAATTTAAGTAGGTATCATATTTTACTTATACCACATTTGTCTTTAATTATACGTAGCTAACAAAAATAGTTTTCATTATTCTTTGTTAAAATACAGGCGTTATAGGCTTTTTCAATTTTATTGGTATTCTTTAAGCTTAAATTTTTGAGTAGGTTAATTTTTATATTATTCTTGATTTCATACTTTTTCACAAGCACTTTTGTGAACTGTCAGACAAGTAGCCTCTCAAACTTACGATCTCAGATTTTTTTTCAAGCCAATGAAAATCATTATCTGCCAGACAGTTTTATCATCTCGAATACCTTAAGCATCACTAGTGTGCCCTCAGGCAAACTCATTCCCAAAGATTACTATGTGGTATATAATTCGACCATATCCTGGATTAAACCCATCTCTCAGGACGATTATCCATTAAAGGTGGAGTATAGATTCATCAACCTCCCTTTGAATCAAGTAAGCCGGATACTGGATACGACATCCATCAATCAAGGCATAGAAAGAGCAGTTAGTACATTTTCAAAAGATGATATTGGCATTCTTTCTTTCGGTAGTTTAAATTCCAGCGGAACTTTCGCCAGAAGTATATCACTGGGAAATAATCAAGATCTGGTCCTTAACTCCAATTTTAACCTACAAATCAATGGAAAATTGAACGATGATATAGAAATCACTGCAGCCATTACCGATGAGAACATTCCAATACAACCACAGGGTAATACTCAGGAACTTAGAGATTTTGACAGGATTTTTGTTCAACTAAAAAAAGAAAAGACACAATTAACAACAGGAGATTATGAGATTTTTCGTCCCAATAGTTATTTCATCAATTATCTAAAAAAGCTTCAGGGACTAAGAGTAGAAACGACCACTCAACTATCTGACAATAGTAAATTGGTGAGTGATGCCAGTGTAGCCATTGCAAGAGGTAAGTTTGCGAGAAACTTTATTAATGTAACAGAAGGAAATCAAGGGCCTTATCAACTCACAGGCAATGACAATGAGCTCTTTATCAGAATACTCTCCGGTACAGAAAAAGTGTGGATTGACGGACAATTGGTTCAAAGGGGAATTGATCAAGATTACATCATAGACTATGATCGATCAGAAATTACCTTTACCAACCAGCGACTCATTACAAAAGACATTAGAGTTATTGTGGAATTTGATTATTCTGATCAGTTGTACCTCCGATCTTTTACTTCATTAAATACCAGTTATCAAAAAAAGAATTTCTCTTTGGATTTCTTTTATGTAGGACAGCAAGACAGCAGAAATACATTGCGCACCTCCCAACTAACTGATGGTGAAAAACAAAGTCTTCAAATAGCTGGTGACCAAATTCAACAGGCTTTGTCTCTTGCAGTAGATACCATTACTAATAATTCATCTGCACAAGTTACCTATCAATATATAGATACTACTATCAGTTGTCTGGGAGATAGCAATATCCAGGCATTAACTCCCATCGTTAATTTCGACGAAAATACAGTCAGCCTGGCCGTTCAATTCACTTTTGTTGGTGAGCAAAATGGTGATTATGTTATAGACAACCAACTAAATACCAATGAAAGAACCTTCCGCTGGGTAGCACCAGACCCTAATACTTGCCAATCAAGAGGAAACTACGCTCCGGTAAGACCACTCATTGCCCCGGAGTTACAGCAAATGATGGCCATAAAAACGGCATGGCAGCCACAAAAAGATTTACAGCTCATTGTAGAAGCAGCCTGGAGTAATGAAGATCAAAACCGTTTTTCTTCTTTGGATGATAATGACAACTCAGGTGTAGGACTATTTTCTAATCTTAATTTTAATAAAAACATTGGAGCTGGTGAAAAACCATGGAGATTGGAATCTGCACTTAAATACGAATACCGACATCGCCATTTTAATGAAATTAATCCTTACAGAGATCCCGAATTTCAGCGTGATTGGACGCTCGCAGATAAACAAAACAATTTCCAGTCTCTCCCATTAGCCAATGAACAATTGGCCATAGGTAGTTTCAAATTGAATAAAGGCGATAGCCTGAGTTTGTCTTCTGACTTTAGTCTTTACCGCAGGGAAAACAATTTTGATGGATGGCTTCAAGCTTATCAATTCAATTACATAAGTAAACGTTTCTTCTTCACTTCTAAGTTGAGTACGCTAAATGCTGAAACAACAATAGATGAGCGATCATTCTTTCGGCCTAAATTTAGTATTGGAAAATATTTAGGCAAAAAGAATACCTCTCTGCTTGGATTCGATTTTGAGTCTGAAAAAAACAGCACCTTAAACATAGCAGCTGACTCTCTGACTTTTAATAGTTTTCAATTTGAACGCTTCAACCTGTTTTTTGAAATTAAAAAAAGTGAAACCAGAAGTTTAAGACTGGCCTTAACACAACGCAATGATTTTATACCCAATGGAAATGCTTTTTCTCTTCAAACATTAGCTCAGGAAGCTCACATCAGTGGTAAATGGAGCTTTAGCAAAGCCTTCCGACTCAATGGTAATTTAAGTTACAGAAATCTAGAAGTGGAAGATGATCTCAATACTTCTTTCCAATCTGGTGAAAACCTACTAGGACGTATTGATAGTCGATTGGTTTTATACAAAGGGGCTATCCGTTCGGTAGTAACGTATGAATTAGGATCAGGACAAGAGCCCAGAAGGTCATTCACATTTGTAAGAGTAGCACGCGGGGAAGGTACGCATATATGGTTGGATAGCTTATATAATAATGACGGGATAGTACAGCCTAATGAACTAGAGATAGCTCCTTTCCCGGATCAGGCTGATTTTGTCAGGGTATCGACACCTAACAACGAATTCATCCAGACTGATTATGCCAGTCTGAATTACAGTTTATTCATCAACCCAAAAGCAGTTTGGTTCAATAAAGAAAAGCTCAGGAAACAATTGAGTAAATTATCCTGGCAGACCAACCTCAAAGTTTCGCAGCGTGTATTGGCTAGTGCCGATGTGAATAGTTGGAATCCATTTGATCAAAACCTAAACGACACCAGCTTAATCGCAAATCGATCAAATATCAGGAATGTACTTTTCATCAATAGGGGCAATCCTACGCTCAATATGCGTTTAGGACAAAATACTACAAGTAGCAAACAACTTCAAACCACTGGCTTTGAAAGCAGATCTAAAAGGGATTATTATCTCAATACCCAATGGAATCTCAATACCACCTTTAGCATTAATACTAATTTCGAGACAGGTGAAGATATACGCAACTCCGAATTAGCACAAAACAGAAACTTCAATATCGATTTTTTCAATTCTGAATTCACCTTATTATTTATTCCCAAACAAAACCTAAGAATAGAAGGAAGTTATACCTATGAAACCAAACAAAATACCAATCCGGAATCCGATCCTATACAAACCATCAGTCATGAACTAGCTATAGAAGGTATTTTCAATCAGAAGCAAAGTTCCATTTTCAGCACTCGATTTAGCTGGACTAATATTGATCTTGATGGTGCAGCTAATACTCCGGTAGCGTTTAGCGTTCTCAACGGATTACAAAGCGGTAATAACTTCATTTGGAATATACAAGTGAATAGAGCATTGACGGATAGTTTACAGCTCACTTTTAACTATGAAGGAAGAAAAACGGGTAGATCCAGAATCATTCACGTAGGAAATGTTCAGATCACTGCAATTTTTTGATTAATCCTCTT